>JAKAVH010000219.1 GCA_021827545.1 Thermoplasmata archaeon | reverse complement strand
AAGCGTCTCGCCGAGCGGCTCGGGCTCCAACCGCTCCACGCCCGCTCGATCTCGAACTACGTGAGCGAGCTCGAATCCCTTGGGCTCATCCGCGCGACGATCGTCTCCCGGGGGCGCGGCGGCCGGACCCGCGAGATCATCGTCGACGTCCCGATCTCCGAGACGATGCCGGCGCTGGAGGAGGACCCCCTGATCGCCCCCGTCGGTCGTCCGAAACCTCGGGGGCAGACGCTGCTCACGAACTTCGACAATCCCGGACGCACCGGTCCCTTCTGAGCGGGTCGGGCGGCGCGCCTTCCGAAGGTCCGCTCCGGGCTCCCCGACGGGAGGGACGGGCTAGGCCGCCGAGCTCTCCCCGACCGGCTCGGACGCGACCTCGGCGCTCGCGCGACGCCGCGCGCGCTCCCGCTTGAGCTCGCGCAGGTCGCGGTCGATCTCGTTGAGCTCGGTCGAGGCTCGGCGAAGGCGGATCCGTGCGATGCGCTCGAGCGCCGCGATCTCCCGGTCGATCTGATCGTCGGATCCCCGGTAGGGGCTCATGCCGCGGTTTCGCTGTCGATCTGCGCCTTCTGGAGCTTGGAGGAGAAGTCGATGAAGACCGACTTGATCTCGGTGAACTCCTCGATCGCCGCGCTGCCGGCCTCGCGGCCCCCGTTGCCGGTGTGCTTGATGCCGCCGAACGGCAGCTGGACCTCGGCGCCGATCGTCGGGGCGTTGACGTACGTGATCCCGGCCTCGAGGTCCCGGATCGCACGGAACGCCCGATTGACGTCCCGGGTGTAGATCGCGGAGGAGAGCCCGTACTCCACATCGTTCGCGACGCGCACGGCCTCGTCGTAGTCCGCGACGCGGATCACCGAGAGGACCGGCCCGAAGATCTCCTCCTTCGAGATCCGCGTCCCGTGCCGGGTCTCGAAGATCGTCGGTTCGAGGAAGTACCCCCGATCGTACGCTCCGCCCGTGAGCTTGTGACCTCCGTAGCGCAACGTCGCCTCGGAGCGGCCGATCTCGATGTACTCGAGGATCTTCGTCTCCTGGTCGCTCGAGGCGACCGGTCCCATGCCGGTCGCCGGGTCGAGCGGGTCACCGACGCGGAACCGGTCGAGCCGGTCGGTCAGCTTGCCGAGGAACTCGTCGTAGACCTTCGCCTGGACGATGAGGCGGCTCGTCGCGGTGCATCGCTGCCCCGCGGTCCCGAACGCGCCGAACAAAACGCCGTCGAGCGCGAGCGAAAGGTCCGCGTCGTCCATGAGGATCACGGGGTTCTTGCCCCCCAGCTCGAGATGGACCATCTTCAGTCCTTGAGCGCCCCGGACGTAGACGTCGCGGCCGGCCGCGACCCCGCCGGTGAACGAGACCGTGCGGACGTGGGGGTCCTCGACCAGCGCGTTGCCGACGACGCCGCCGGAGCCGGTGACGAGATTGACGACCCCGGGAGGGAGGCCCGCCTCTTCGTAGATGCGGACGACCTCCGCTCCGCAGCGGGAGGTCGCCGAGGCCGGCTTGAACACGACGGTGTTGCCGCTGATGAGGGCGGCGGCCATCTTCCAGTTGGGGATCGCCGTCGGGAAGTTCCACGGCGTGATGCAGACGACCACGCCCTTCGGCTGACGGACCGTCATGCAGAACTTGTTGCGGAGCTCGGAAGGAACGGTTTCCCCGAAGAGCCGGCGGCCCTCGCCGGCCATGTACTCGAGGAAGTCAATCGCCTCCTGGACGTCGCCGAGCCCCTCGCTCAAGACCTTGCCCATCTCCTGGGTCACAATGCGCCCGAGCGTGCCCTTCTGCTGCTTCATCCGTCGGGCGGCCTCGAGAAGGATCTCCCCGCGTTTGGGCGCCGGAGTATCCCGCCACCCCCGGAACGCCGCCTGAGCCGCGGCGACCGCCGCCCGTGCGTCGTCCGCGGTCCCGGAGACGAACGAACCGACCGATTCTCGGTTCGTGGGATTGATCGTCTCGAACCGGCGGGCGTGGGGGGGCATTGTCCACTTGCCTCCGATGAACAGACCGAATTCTGTGGGGGACGCCATGATCGGGACCTCGCGCGGGCGGCGAGGGACCGCGGTGGTAAAAGCCGTACCCCTCCGCGGCCCACAATCATTTTCGGCAGCGTACCTTCCCCTTCCGACGTGATCGACGTCGAGCTTCTCCGCAACCGCCCCGAAAAGGTCGAGGAGAACCTCGCTCGCCGGAGGAACCCGGAGTACCTTCGGCTGTTCGCGGAGGCGCGCGCCAAGGACGCCGAATGGAGGGCGGCACTTCTCGAGGCCGACCACTTCCGACGGCGGCGGAACGAGCTCAGCCGGGAGATCGCCGCCGCCCGGCGCGAGGCGAAGAGCCCGACGGCCCTGGAGGAAGAGGCCCGGGGTCTCCCCGAGGGACTGCGCGCCGCGGAACAACGCGAGCACGAGCTTCACGCGTCTCGTGACGCGGTGCTCCGCCGCATCCCGAACCTGCTCGACGATGCGGTCCCCTACGGCAAGGACGACTCCGAGAACGTCGTCGTCGCGACCTGGGGGGAGCCGATCCGGGGGGCGGGGGAACGCAAGGCCCACGGTGACGTGCTCGAGGCGCTCGGCCTGGCCGAGTTCGACCGTGCGCGTCGCGCGAGCGGCGCCGGGTTCTACTACCTCGAAGGGGACGTCGTTCTCCTCGACCTCGCGCTCCAGCGGTTCGCGCTCGATTTCCTGCGCGGCCGCGGGTTCACCCCCGTGGAGCCTCCGTTCCTGTTGCGCCGGGAGCCGTATGAGGGGGTCACCGACCTCGCGGACTTCGAGAACGTGATGTACAAGATCGAAGGGGAGGATCTCTACCTGATCGCCACCTCCGAGCACCCGCTCGCCGCGCTGTATCTCGGCGAGATCCTCGAAGAGGAGCGGCTGCCGATCCGGCTCGCCGGACTGAGCTACAGTTTCCGGCGGGAGATCGGGGGCCACGGGGTCGACCAGAAGGGGATCTTCCGCGTCCACCAGTTCTTCAAGATCGAGCAGTTCATCTTCGCCCGGCCCGAGGACTCTCCTCGCCTCCACGAGGAGCTCCGGGCGAACGCGGAGGAGCTTTTCCGCCGGCTGAAGGTCCCGTACCGCGTCGTGAACGTCTGCACGGGCGACGTCGGAACCGTCGCCGCCAAGAAGTACGACATCGAGGCCTGGTTCCCGCGGCAGCAGGCGTACCGCGAGGTCGTGAGTTGCTCGAACTGCACCGACTATCAGTCCCGTCGCCTCGGGATCCGGATGGGCAAGGCCGGCCGTCCGGGCAAGGTGGTGCCCCACACCCTGAACTCGACCGCGATCGCCACGTCGCGGGCGATCGCCGTGATTCT
>JAKAVH010000232.1 GCA_021827545.1 Thermoplasmata archaeon | reverse complement strand
TTTCATTCCACTATCGCTCATTCGTCGGGCCCTCCTGACTCGCCCATTCGCTCAACGAAGCCGGGGCTATAAAACTCCGCTGGCGGTCAGGTGAGCGGCTCACGCGGAGAAGGATTTCCCGCACGAGCAGGTTTCCTTCGCGTTCGGGTTGTAGATCTTGAAGCCCGACGCTTCGAGTCCGAGAAGGAAGTCGACCTTGACTCCCTCGAGTAGAGGCGCGCTCGCGCGGTCGACTACGACCAGGAGGCCCCGGTCGCTGAAGGCGATCTCGTCGCCGGATTCCTGGTGGTCGAACGACATGCCGTACGTCAGCCCCGAGCACCCGCCACCCTGGACGTAGAGGCGCAGGGCCGCTCCGGGCTTCGCCTGCTTCTCCATGATCTTGAGCACCTGGTCCCGAGCTGCGGGAGTGACCTCGATCGCGACCATTTCAGACTTGGGAACCTTCTAGTCCCGCCGTCACTCAAAAGCCTTGCTGAGGGGGAGCCGACGTCCCTCGATTCGGTACGGACGCTTATCTACGCGACCGGGGTGCCCGCGGCCATGTGCCGATTGCTCGGGTTTCTATCGACCCGCGATGAGTCGGCCGAGACGTGGCTAGCCCGCTCCGACCGTTCCCTCCTCGCCCAATCGAACGTCTCTGAGGAGACCGCGCAGAAGGACGGCTGGGGGGTCGGATGGTTCGAAGCCGGGGGGAGGGCCCGGGTCGAAAAGGGGGTCGGAGGGGCCTTCGAGCCTTCCGAGCGCGAACGGTTCCTCACGGCCGCCGTCGGCGCGAGGGGCCCGCTCGTCCTCGGCCACCTGCGTCACGCGAGCAACCCGCTCCAGCTGCCGCGCGAGAAGCTCATCGCGCTCGAGAACTCGCAGCCGTTCGAGAACCACACCGCGCTCTTCGCGCACAACGGGTCTATCCCGTTTCCTCTCGAGACCCGCCCGCTCCTCGGCGTCCACGAATCGAGGGTGCGCGGCGTGAACGACAGCGAGGTGCTCTTCTGGCTGCTCGTCCGCAACACCGAGGAGGTCGGCGACCCCCTCGTCGGCTACCTCAGGACCGTCGAAGACCTCGTGCGGGTCTGGCAAGGGTTGAAGCGCCCGCCGGTGCCGCCCTTCTCGGGGCTCAACGTGCTCTTCTCGCGCGGGCCGGACGAGCTCTGGGCGTTCTGCCTCTGGACGGGCGACCACGGAACGGGACTGATCGACACGGGCCGCCGGTACTACGAGATGACGTACCGCGCCACGCCCCACCGCGTGCTCGTCGGCAGCGAACCGTTCGACGGGGAACCCGGGGCGTGGCACTCCCTCACGAGCGGCACGTACCTCGTCGCCCGACGGCACGAGCACCGGATCGACCTCACCACGGGGAAGCTCCCGTTCCCGGCCGCGCTCGAGCTCGGGCCGGCGCCGACCTAGGGGTCGGCGGGGCGGTCCGCGGCGGCGCGGAGGGGCCGTGACCGGCGAGATGCTCTCGGGTCCCGACCTCGGTGGAGGCTTCCTCCACCAGCTCTCGGTCGAGCGTGACGGCGAGCCGACGACGTTCACCTTCCACGCCCAGGACGGCGGGTCGGACGCCGGCGGGCCGTCGAAAGGGCCGCTCGATGTCTTCGGCTTCGTCCATCCGCCTTCCCCCTGCATGTTCGGGGGTCCGCGGTGCTGGCACCGTCGATTCCTCCTCCCGTTCGCCGACGCCCCGGCGGTCCGACGGGCGTACAACCGGATGCGGTTCGTGCTCGAGACGATGGTCGATCAGGTCTACGCCGATCGACCGGTGCCGATCGGCCGTGGTCTCGAGGAACTGGTCGATCGGGTCGCGGCCCCGCTCCGAGACGCCGGGGTCGGCTGGTACGTCGGCGGTTCGACCGCGGCGTGGCTGCTCGGGGCACCGGTCGCGCCGCACGACATCGACCTCGGCACCTCGCGCGACGGGGTCGACCGCCTGGGCGCGTTGCTCGCCGAGTATCTCATCGAGCCCGTGGCCCCGACCGACTGGCCGGTGAGGGGGATCGTCCGGGGCGCCCGCGCGTTCGTAGGCACGTTCCAGGAGGGGGTCCGGGTCGAGTGGGCGGTCCCTATCGAACCCGGGCCCCCGCAGGCGTTCGACGAGTGGGACGCGCGAAGTGGGACGCCGCGCCTCGTCCCGGTCCCGTTTCACGGGGTGACGGTCCGCGCGACGCGTCCCGAGTACGCCCTGGTGCGAGCTGCGGAGAAGGGTCGGACGGACCGAGTGCCGGCCCTCACCGAACTCGTCGGGCATCTCGGGGTCGACCACGAGCTGCTCGAGGCGCTTCTGGGGCGGTCCGGACTGTCCGAATCCGCCCGCGAATCGCTGCGACGGCCGTTCGCGTAGGCCCGCCGGCCGCCGAACGCCGCGTCCCGCGGGGACCCCGCCTGCCCTTCGAGCCCTACCTTCATAGCCCGGGAGTTCGACGCGCGGCCCATGATGAGCCCCACCGCGGTCGCCGTCCCCGAGCATCTGACGCCCCACGACCTCGTCACGTACTTCCGCTGCCCGCACGAGATGGAACTGTCGAAGGAGCGGGGCCGCCCGGTCGCGGCCGCCGCCCCCGAGCCGATGAGCGTCGTCCCGCTACGTCACTCCCCCCTGTTCGCCCCTCCTCTCGGGCGCGTGGGGGTCAACGAGGGGCGCCTCGACCTCTCGGACCATGACCAGTTGATCTACGAGGATCCGGGCGAGGACGACCTGCCCATGCTGTTCCCGCCCGAGCGGGTCCGCCTCGACCCCCGGTTCCTGAACGGCCACGGTAACCTCGTCGATGCCGAGCTCGGGCTCTCGGGCCGACCCGACCTCATCATCCAGCGAGCCGACGGAAGCCTCGTGCCGGTCGAATACAAGGCCACGCACCTCTTCGTGGGCTACCACGAGGCGCACGGGCGACTGTTCGACACGGTGCAGGCGATCGCGGAATGTCGGCTCGTCCACGCGGTCTTCGGACGACGACCGCCGTTCGGCATCGTCCTCTACGGCGATTCCGTGGGCGATGGGAGCCGCGAAGGCTGGGTCGAGATCCCCTACGACGACGCGGAGGAGCGCTGGCTCAAGGTCGCGCTCGGACAGGTTCGTGCGGACACGGTCCGGGCCCCAGTACCGGCCGAGCGGAACTGCGGGGGCTGCGAGGCGAACGCGAGGGGGCTCTGCCGGTTCGCCGCCGCGCGCTACGAGGGACCCCACCACCGACAATCGTTCCTCTCGACGGTCCGCCGGTCCTGAGCGCGGTCGGCCGCCGGCGGCGACCGGACCTCGGGCGGTTCGGGGCGACCGGACCCGACCTGCGACTCGCAGGCGTTAAATAAGGCCCCGCACTCGCAAGGG
>JAKAVH010000249.1 GCA_021827545.1 Thermoplasmata archaeon | reverse complement strand
ACGTTCTTCGAGGTCACGACGGCCCTCGGCCTCGACTGGTTCCGGGCCGAGGTGGCCGAGGCGGCCGTGGTCGAGGTCGGGATCGGGGGGCGGCTCGACTCGACGAACGTCCTCGACACGAAGGTCGGGGTGCTCACGACCATCGAGCTCGAGCACACGGACGTGCTCGGCCCGACGCTTGCGTCGATCGCTACCGAGAAGTCCGGCATCCTCCACCCGGGCGCGACCGGGGTCGTCGGAGAGCTCGCGGAGGAGGCCGCCGAGGTCGTGGAGCGCAGGGCCTCGCGGGCGGGGGTGCCGCTCTGGCACCTGGGGCGGGAGGTCGAGGTGCTCGACCGCGAGCTTTCGGAGGAGGGACAGACGTTCACGGTGCGACTCCCGGGCGCGACGCTCACCGACCTTACCCTCCCTCTGCTCGGGCGGTTCCAGCCCGCGAACGCCGCGCTCGCGATCGCCGCGGGCGCCCGCTTCCTCGCGGCGACCGGGGGTGCGCTCGACCCGGAGGCCGTACGCCGCGGCCTCGCGTCGGTGCGCTGGCCCGGCCGCCTCGAGCGGATCCGGCGACGGCCCGACCTCTTCTACGACGTCGCGCACACTCCCGAGAGCGCCCGGGCGATCGCCCAGAGCCTGGCCGAGGTCGCTCCCCTCGCTGACCCGGCGGAGTGCGCTCTCCTCTTCGGCAGCCTCGAGGGGAAGGACATTCCGCGCATCCTGGACGCCCTCGCGCCGCTCGCCCGGACGATCGTCCTTGTGCCGGTCCGCTCGGCCCGGGGGCTCGCTCCCTCCCAGCTGCGAGCCGCGGCGACCGGACGCTTTGCCCGCGTCGTGCTCGCGCCGGCGGCCGGGGAGGGGCTCCGGCTCGCTCGGGCAGCGACCGGACCGGAAGGGTTCACGCTCGTGATCGGCTCCGACTACCTGGTCGGAGAGCTCGTGCGGGGCGACGCGGACGACGGGGAACCGGACCTCTCCGACCCCGGCCTCGCCGGCCGGTCGCTCGCCCCGAGCCCTCCTCCCGAGCGGCCGGCCCGAAGGTCCCGCGCGTGAGCGGCCCCGCCCCGCCCTCGGAATTCTGGGAGGAGGTCCTCGACCGCCTCTCGGCGTTCTACCGGCGCGGCGACTGGCGCACCCCCTACCTGCGCGACCACGCGGAGAACCCCTTCCAGGTCCTGATCGGCACGATCCTCTCGCAACGCACCCGGGACGCGAACACCGACGTTGCGTCGGCCCGGCTGTTCGCCCGGTTCCCCGACGCGGGCTCGCTCGCCCGTGCCCCGACGGACCAGGTGGAGCCGCTGATCCGCGCGACCGGATTCTACCGGGCGAAGAGCCGCGTGGTCCGCGAGTGCGCTCGGGCGATCCTCGAGCGGTTCGGGGGCGAGGTCCCGCGCTCCTACGACGCCCTCGTATCGCTTCCCGGCGTCGGCCCGAAGACGGCGAACTGCGTGCTCGTCTTCGGCTACGCGATCCCCGCGATCCCGGTCGACACCCACGTCCACCGCATCGCGAACCGGCTCGGCGTCCTGCGCACCCGGACCCCGGCCGAGACCGAGGAAGGGCTCCGCGCGATCCTCGACCGACGGTACTGGATCCCGCTCAACCCGCTCCTCGTCCAGCACGGCCAGAACCTCTGCCGACCGCTAAGGCCCCGCTGCCCGGAGTGCCCCATCGCCGGGCTCTGCGCCACCGGCCGGGCGCTCAGGGAGGGACGGCGGCCGCCTCGGCCGGAGGACCGGCCCTGCGGGCGGGCGTCGGCGGGAGGGCGAGGAGCGCGAGGAGGGAGAGCGCGACGATCGCCGCGAGGAGCTCCCACGCGACCGAGTACGAGGTCGCCGCAACGATCGCGCCGAACGCGAGGGAGACCAGCGCCCCGCCGGCGAGCTGGATCGAGTTGAACAGTCCGATCGCGAGCGGGACCTCCGCGGGGTCGACCTCTTGCCAGAAGTGCGGGAGGACGTACATGATCGCATAGACGGCGCCGTAGCAGAAGGAGAAGAGGATCCCGATCGCGACAGCGCCGGCGAGGCCCGCGACGGGGATCAGGGCCAGCGGCAGACCGCCGGCGAGCGTCGCGACCAGGAACTGGGTACGGTGGTTGCGGTGCCGCTCGGCGACCGGCCCCCCCACCGGCCCGCCGAAGAGGCTGGGGAGCACGTACAGCATCGCGACGATCCCCGAGAGCGCGATCGACCAGCCCGCGATCGTCTCTCCGTACGGCACGAGGAACTGGCCGGTCGCGAACGTGGCCCCCTCGAGCCCGACGAACGCGAAACCGACCGCCCACACGCCGCGGTACCGCAGCGCCCGGGGGAGACCGCGCGACCTCGGGGCGGTCCGCGGCGGCCGAGCGCCGGCGGCCCGGGGGACCCAGGCGACGCCGGCGAGGCAGATCGCCGCGAGCACGACGCCGCCGAGGGCCACCGCGAGCCTCCAACCGAGGTCCGGGAGGAGGAGGGAGGTGCCGAGGACGCCGAGGCCGGCCCCGGCGCTGTACGCCGAGCTGAACGTCCCGACCGGAAGGCCGCGACGGCCCGGCGGGTACAGGCTCGCGACCAGGCCGATCGCGGGGGAGAAGAACAGCGCCGCGCCGGCCCCCCCGAGGAGGCGGCCCGCGAGCAGCACGGGAAAGGTCGGCGCGTAGGCCGCCCCGACCGTGCTCACCGCCAGGAGGGCAACGCCGGCCAGCGACACCGTGCGGGCGCCGAAGCGCCGGGCCAGGAAACCGGCCGGGACCTGGAGGAGACCCGCGCCGAGCAGGAACACGGCGACCAGGAGCCCGAACCCCGCCGGGCCGATCCCGAACTCGTTCCCGATCGGGACGAGCGCCGGCCCGATCGAGAACCAGTTGTACGCGTACCCGATCCGTAGAGCGATCAGCACGACCGTCGCCCGGCGCACGGTGCGGTCCGACAAGCGCGGCTCCACGATGCGTTCCCTTCCGTGCGGCCCCCCGGCCCCGGCCGCCGACGGCACCGGGGGCCCGAGAGGGCGCGAGCCGCCACCGGACAAACCGTTTAAACGCCGGCGGGCGTCCGCGCCGCGTCATGGACCCTTCGGAGTACGATCTGCCGTTCTTCCACCGCGGAGGGTTCCGCCGTCGTACCTGCGTCGTCTGCGGACACGCGTTCTGGACCCTGGGCGACCACGATCGCTGCCAGGAGGCCCCGTGCCAGGAGTACACCTTCGTCGGTCGACCGATCTACGGCCGGGCCCTGGACGTCCGCGGGATGCGCGAGACGTTCCTCTCGTTCTTCGAGCGGCGGGGACACGCGAGGATCCGACGGTATCCCACGGTCGCGCGGTGGCGGAACGACGTCTTCTTCACGCAGGCGTCGATCTACGACT
>JAKAVH010000267.1 GCA_021827545.1 Thermoplasmata archaeon | reverse complement strand
CGGTGGTTGCGAGCTGATGGCGGCGAAGGGTGCCGCCGCACCGAGGCGGTCCCCCGACGTTCCGGTCGACTACCGGACGATCGACCGGGTCTCGGGCCCCCTCTTGTTCGTGCGCGACGTCGCGAACGCCGCCTACGGCGAGATCGTCGAGATCGCGCTGCCGAACGGCGAGCGCCGCCAGGGCCAGGTCCTCGACTCCCGCCGGGGCCTCGCGATCGTCCAGGTCTTCGGCCCCACGATGGGGATCAACGTCGAACAGACGAGCGTGAAGTTCCTCGGCGAGGTCGCGACCTTGAGCGTCTCCGACGAGCTGCTCGGCCGCGTCTTCAACGGGCTGGGGGAGCCCCGCGACGGCGGACCGAAGATCGTGAGCGACACCCGGCTCGAGATCGTCGGGAACGCGATGAACCCGTACTCGCGCGAGGAGCCGAGCGAGTTCATCCAGACGGGGATCTCGACGATCGACGTCAACAACACCCTCGTCCGGGGCCAGAAGCTCCCGATCTTCTCGGCGGCGGGGCTGCCGCACAACCAGATCGCCGCCCAGATCGTGCGGCAGGCGAAGCTCCGGGACTCCTCCGAAGGGTTCGCGGTCGTCTTCGCGGCGATGGGGATCACGAGCGAGGAGGCGAACTACTTCCTGAAGGAGTTCGAATCGACCGGGGCGCTCGAGCGCGCGGTCGTCTTCCTGAACCTCTCCTCGGACCCGTCGATGGAACGCGTCGTGACACCGCGCATGGCGCTCACCGCGGCCGAGTACCTCGCCTACGAGAAGGACCTCCACGTCCTGGTCGTCCTCACCGACATGACGAGCTACTGCGAGGCGCTGCGCGAGGTCTCGGCGGCGCGCGAGGAGGTCCCGGGCCGCCGCGGCTACCCGGGGTACCTCTACACCGACCTCGCGACGATCTACGAGCGGGCCGGAAAGATCCACGGCCGCAAGGGGTCGATCACCCAGCTCCCGATCCTGACGATGCCGGCGGACGACGTCACGCACCCGATCCCGGACCTCACCGGCTACATCACCGAGGGGCAGGTCTACGTGAGCCGCGAACTCCAGCGCAAGGGGATCTACCCGCCGATCGACGTCCTGCCGAGCCTCTCGCGCCTGATGGGCCTCGGGATCGGCAAGGGCCGCACCCGGGAGGACCACCGCGGCGTCTCCGACCAACTGTTCGCCGCCTACGCGACGGGGAAGGACCAGCGGGCCCTCTCGGCGATCGTCGGCGAGGAAGCGCTCAGCGCGACCGACCGGCTCTACCTGCGGGCCGCCGACCGCTACGAGAAGGAGTTCGTCAACCAGCGGCCCGACGAGGACCGGACGATCGATCAGAGCCTCGCGATCTCGTGGGACATCCTCTCGGACTTCCCCGACTCCGAGCTCAAGCGGATCCGGCCCGAGTTCATCGAGAAGTTCCGCGCGCACCCCCCGCACGCGGAGAGCTAGGGAGACGAAGGAGACCCGCCGTGGCTCTCGAGAACGTCCGACCGACCCGACTCGAACTTCTGCGGACGCGCCGCCGCATCGCGGTCGCGAAGCGGGGGCTCAACCTGCTCAAACTGAAGCGGTCGGCGCTGATCGCGGAGTTCTTCTCCCTCTCGCGCGAGGCGCTGCGCCTGCGCGGCGACCTCCGCACGCGGATCTCGCGCGGCTACGAGTCGATCCGCAACGCCGAAATGATGGAGGGGCCGACCCGGCTCGAGAACATCTCGATGCTCTTGCCCGACGTGCGCCCGGTCGGGGTGTCGACCAAGAACGTCATGGGCGTTCGCACCCCGCGCGTCGACCGGGGCGGCTACACCGCGACCGAGTCGGCCGCGCTCCTCGATCTCCCGACGAGCGTGCAGGAGGCGATCCGCCACTTCCAGGGGATCTACCAGGTCGTCCTCGACATCGCGGAGAAGGAGAACGCGTTGCGTCGGCTCCTCAGGGAGATCGAGAAGACCAAGCGCCGGGCGAGCGCGATCGAGAACGTCCTGATCCCGCGGCTCCAGGCGACGGTCCGTTACATCAAGTTCCGCTTCGACGAGCTCGAGCGGGACGCGTTCAGCATGCTGAAGACCGTGAAGCGCAAGATGGAACAGGAGGGCGAAGGTGTCGCCGCGGCCTAGCGCGGTCCGGCGGTTCACCGCCGTCTGGATCGTGAGCGCGGCGCTCAAGCTCGCGGCCCTCGCCGTCTTCCTCTACCTCGTCGTCCGGCTCTACGGAGGTTCCCCATGAGCACCCCGATCGCGGCGCGGACCGGTCCCGACACCGACACGATCGACGCCCTCAAGCGGATCAAGGCGGCCGAGGCCGAATGGGACGCGAAGGTCGCCGCCGCGCGCGCGAGCGCCGAAGCGACGCTGAAGGCGGCCCGCGAGGCGACGGAGCGCGCGATCGTCGACGCCCGCGCGAGCGCGGACGCCGAGCGCCAGCGCGCGGTCGAGAACGCCCGGGCGATGGCCGACCTCGAGGCCCGTGCGATCGTCGCGGACGGGGAGCGCGCGGCCCGGTCCGCGGCCGACGGCGCGGGCAAGCGCCCGGCCGACCGCAAGGACGAGATCCTCGCCGCCCTCCTCGGACGGTTCGCGGGCGAGTAGCGAACCGACCTCGGACGAGGAGCAGACGGAGGAACCGATGGCGCTACGGCCGACCCCGATGGCCAAGGTCGGGCTCATCGGCCTGAGGGCCGACGAGGAGAAGGTCCTCACCGTCCTCCACGACCTGCGGGTCGCCCAGGTCGAGCCGCTCGCTCCCGAGACGATGGCGATGCTCGCGCCCGAGCGCGGTTCCGAGACCTTGCGTCGGGTCGGCGACGAGACGCTGCGCTTCCGCGGCCTCCTGAGCGCCCTCCCCCGCGGCGGACCCGCCGTTCCCCGGCGGTTCAACTCCCTCTCCGAGATCCTCGCGGCGACCGAGACGATCCCGATCGACGCCGAGGTCGGCGAACTGAAGCGCGAGGACGACCGTCTCCTCACCGAGAAGAAGGCGAACGACGACACGATCGACCTCCTCGGGAACCTCGGGTTCTACCCCGACCGCCTCGAGTACCTCCACTCCGCGAGCTATCTCACCTTCTACGGCGAGTCGTCCGCCGAGTCGCTCGCCGCCCTCGAGGCGGCGCTTCCCCCCGAGGCGGACGCGCGGCTCGTTCGCGGGCCCGCGGGGGAGACGGTTCGCTTCCTCGTCATCACCCGACCCGCCGGCGCCGAGGCGCTCGGGCGGATCGCCCAGAGCCGCGGCGTCCGCCTCGCCGCGGTACCGGCGCTCTCGCGCACCGCGACCGAGGAGCTCTCCGACCTGCGCACGCGCGTCGGCGAGATCGTCGCCCGCCGCCGCGAGATCGCGGCCCGCCTCGAGGCGAT
>JAKAVH010000039.1 GCA_021827545.1 Thermoplasmata archaeon | reverse complement strand
TACGGAGCCAACCGGCCAGCTTCGCAATGGTCGTCGTCTTTCCGGAGCCGTTGACTCCCACAAACAGCACGATGAACGGTTTGGGCTCCTGGGCCCGCACCCGCGCGACCAGGTCGATGGGTGGCCGGGCGAGGATCGAACGGACCGTCCGTTCGAGCGAGCCGCGGACCGCTTGTTCGAGGTCGGCGCCCCAGCGCAGCCGGCGGCCGGCGAGCGTACGGGATAGGTCCCGGCGGATCTTCTCCACGACCCGCAGGGCGACATCGGACTCCAGTAGCGCGATCTCGAGGTCGTCCAACACCTCTTCGAGCGACGCTTCACGCACGCGCCGGGACCAAAGCCCCTCGGCGAACCCAAGGTCCGAATCGTCGGCGAGAGAGGTGCGTTCCGGAGCGGTCGATGGCGCTTCCCGATCCGAGGTCTCCGACTCGCGGCCCTCGGCTTCCGACCCCGGCCGCTCGACGGCGGGCGATCGCTTCCGAAGTCGCGCCCTAATCGCTGCCCACATCCGGGCTATCCGATGGTCCGCTGGCTCCGCCCGACCCGTCGCCCGACGCCTCCAGCCGACGGTTGATCAGCTGGATCCTCGCTTCCAGCGCCTCGATTTGGCCCTCGATTTCCACCGTGGCCTTCGCAATGCGCTCCGCCCGCTCCTTGAGGCGCTCGACGACGGCTTCCCGCGGAAGCTCGACGACGATACCGGACCCAATGCCGACCAACACCGGCGTCCGCGCTTCGGCCGTGCCTCGGACGTAGGTCTCGGCCCCGATCGGGAGGAGATACTCTCGGCCCGGGGCCCCCTCTTCGATCCCTTCGAGGGTGCGGGCCGCCCGGTCGTGGTCTTGCCGGGACGACGTCAGCATCTGGTGCTGCTGCACCAACGCGGCGAGCTGGCTCCGATACGCCTCCAAGCGATAGAGGTCCTCTTGGACCTTCTCTTCGGTTGACCGCGTCGGCCCGGAGCCGGCATCGGCGGTCATGGGCGGGCTCCTTCCGCCACCTCGGTGATCCGGATCAGGTGGCGTTGGATGTGATGACATCCGCCGATCTGGGAAAGAGCCCACTCCTTGGCCCGGTCGGGGGACGACGCCTCGCAGACCTTGGTGAACGGCTGCCAGTAGCCCCGTCGCGCATAGAAGCTCCCGCGAACCGCGTACGTCGGCACGGAAAACTCTCCTCAGGGTGGGCGGCGCAGAAACGGGGTCTAGATAACCTTTCCAAGACGGCCGTCACGAACCCGGGCTCCCCGAGGGGAGGCGAGCCGAAAGCGTCCGTGCGCCCGGCGGAGCGAAACCGCGGGGGAGGGGCTCGGGGAGAGCCCGGGAAAGCGCTCGCTCACGGTTCGTGTTCACGGGCGGCCAGGAATCTCTCCCTCGCTCGGAATCCCGCGAGCTGACGAGCCCTCAGCCGGGCCGCCGACCCCGCGTCGAGTCGGATGGCGATCCCGGAGCCACGGCTCGGAGAGGGGACCTCAGTAGTCGTCGTAGAAGGCCCTGGCGGTGAGCTCTCCGACGGGACTGTCGGGCCGGCGGCCGCGTTGGGGGCCAGGGCGGTCTCGAGCTTCTGCTGCGTCAGGCGAGGAGAGCGACGATCGACTCCCATCGGTCCATTACCTCCTCGTCGGTCCATCCGACCGTGGGCGAAAAGACGACCCGATCGCCCCACCGTTCTCGGGCGGCCGGATACTCCTCTACGGACAGCGGAAGTACCACGGCATCGGCGCGATATCGGGTCGCGACCTCCGCCAATCGATCGGTCCAGTCGCCGGTCGAACAACGTTCGGTCGGCGGGTCCAGCTCGAACCGGCCGAGCACTTGGTCGACCAACGGCGCCCCTTCCTCCGACACGACGAACGCCGTCCGACACCCCCGCTTCATCATCAAGAACGCGCCGACCGCGGCCCGGGGTCCGTCGACGTACGCAGCCACGGAGCCTGCCACGCCGAGCGGGAGGCCGCCGGGTCCTGGAGTACGCCCCACGGAAAGATAGGCGCGGGCATCGCGTACCTCCACGAACAGTTCGAAATCGGGTCGGTCGAGGTCGACCCGGATCGCCCGATCGGCGAAGGCCGAGAGGAAGCGGCCGCCCACCGTCCGGGCCAGCTCCTGGCTCGTGAACGAGTGGGACCCGGTCCGACGGGCACGGACCGCGATCGAGGTCCCCGGACCGATCTTCGGCTCAGCGATCTGGATCGCGGCTTGGGCGATCGCTTCGGGATCCGCCGGAGTCTCGACCACCGCGCTCACGGACGTGATGCCGAAAACCCGTCGGATCACCCCGATCGCCTGGGGCCCGTCGTTGACTTCCGCGTAGAGGTGGCCCCGATCGGAACGGAGGCGGCCGATGATCCCCTCCCGGGCGAACTGCTCGAGAAGGTTACGTCTGAGCTGGGTCTCGAACGACCGACGAACCGGCGGACTCTTGAGCGTCAATTCGCCGTAGCGAATCAGGAGCGTTTGCGTCATGCCGGAACGGTTAAGATGGGGGCGCCGTTAAAACGCTCCTCCCCCCCGAAGGCGTCGATGGCAACGGATCTCTCCTGGGAAGATTGTGATCCATGGGAGGCGTTCCTCCCCCGGGTGGCCGAGGCGCTTTCCGCGGCCGCCCGACGCGCCGGAGCGGAGATTCCAGCGGCCGAGCTCCGGGGTCAGCTCGAATGGGGCAACAGCGAGCAGGCCGATGTGGCGTTCCCGGCGCACCGGCTAGCGCGCACCGTCGGACAGGACGCCCGGGAATTGGCCCTCCGCATCGCTCGAAACGTGCCGTCCACCGTCGGCGTGGACCGCGTCGAATCGACCGGGGCGTTCGTGAACGTGACGCTCGACGCCGAGCGGTTCATCGACCGAACCTTGACGATCATCCGCGATCGCGGGGCGCGGTACGGAGGAGGTCCGGCCCGGCCCGGCGTCTCGTGCATCGAGCACACGAGCGCCAATCCGACCGGCCCGTTCCATATCGGTCGGGTCCGCAATGCGATCCTCGGGGACACCCTTGCCCGGGCGGCCCGGGCCAGCGGGGAGAAGGTCGTCACCCAATACTACGCCGACGATCTCGGCCGCCAGTCGGCGATGATCACCTGGATCTGGTCGAAGCCGATCGATCGATGGCCGGAAGCGATTCGGGCCGCGCTCCCGAACGGGGCGGAGGCGACCGAGGAAAAGCCGGATCGCCGTCTCGGGCGGCCGTACCCGTTGGTGAGCCAGTACGTGAAGAACCACCCGGAGGCGGCGGAGGAGGTCGGCCGCCTCGTCCAAGATCTGGAAGGCGGCCGGGCGCCTCCCACCCATCGGCAGCTCGCCGAAGAGATTCTCCGAGGGATGTGCGCGTCGCTCCGTCGGCTGGGAATCG
>JAKAVH010000092.1 GCA_021827545.1 Thermoplasmata archaeon | reverse complement strand
GAGACGAGGGCGCTGAAGGTCAACCCCTACCTCGTCCTCGGTCTCGGCATCGGCGCCGCGGTGTTCGTCTCGATCCTGAACTGGCGCCCGATCTAGGCGGAGACCGAAACGGAGGGGATCTCCGCCGTCAACGCGGGGGCCCGACCGGGAAGGTATCGCCCTGCCTCACTTCGTCCGAGAAGAAAGACCTTCGACTCCGGGGACTCATCGAGCACGCGGTATCCGACCTTTGCGGCCAAGCGTCGGGCGAATCCCGCGATCTCTTCGTGGGCCGGGACGTGGTCCCGGCCCAGCCGCTGGCGGGACTTGCCCATGTAGACGTACCCCTTCGGCTCGATGAAGTCCGGGAGGGCGAGCCGGTCGAGCTCGGCGTAGGCATCGACCCAGCCGAGATTCCATCCCTTGACGAGCGTGTGGCGGACGACCCGGCGCGTCTTCAGGTCGCGCAGGATCGAGAGCGACTCGAGCAGCCGGTCCCACGCTCCCTCATCGGTCGGGAGCGTCAGGCGCCGGAAGACCTCCCGGTTCGGCGCGGTCACGGACAGGTAGAGCTGGGTCGGGAGGGGGTCGAGCGCCCGGAGCGCGTCCGGATTGGTTCCGTTCGTGACGAGGAACGTCGTGATCCCTCGCTCATGGCAGAGCTCGAGGAAGCGGTTCATCTTCGGGTACAGCGTCGGCTCACCCGTCAGCGAGATCGCGATGTGACGGGGACTCTGGGACTCCTCCCAGCGCTCGAGGTCGGTCCCGGCGTCGCCCTTGAACCCCGAAAGGATCCGCTGCTGGGCGCCGATCGACCGATCGAGGAGTCCCTCGGGATCGTCGTACTCCGGCATCACGCCGTCGTTCTCCCAGCCCTGGTTCCTCCAGCAGAACCGGCAATGCAGGTTGCACGAGTCGATCGAGGGGGACATCTGGAGGCACCGGTGGCTCTCGATGCCGTAGAAGCGGCCCTTGTAGCAGTCCCGTCCGTGGACGAGCGACTCGCGCGTCCAGTAGCAGAGCTTGACCGCGCTGTGCTTGCCGACGAGCTGGTAGCCCTGGCCGGCGAGCTCGTTCGAGAGGTCTTGATCGCCCATCGGCCGGCCGCTCGACCGGGCCTGGGCCCTTAAGGTTTTGGAAATCCGCGCCTTCCGGAGGGGCCCCTGCGAGTCGCGCTCGGGCCTAGGCCGCCGACTCCCCCGCGACGCCGCCCTGCATCAGCGCGAGGTAGGCATCCTCGAGGACAAGCGAGGCGTTCTGGTAGGAGAGGACCGGCCCGATGCCGACCAGCCCCTTCAGGATCTCGGCCCGGGCGGAGTCGGAACCGTCGAACGAGATGCGGAACCGGCGCTCTCCCACGACGACCGCGTCCTGGACGAGCGGACCGAGCGCCTTGATCCGGTCGACGACGATCGGCGTCGCGAACTCGACATCGACCGCCCTCGTTCGGAACCGTGTCGCGACGTTCTGGACGGTGTCCCGCAGGAGGATGTCCCCCCGGTTGATGAAGATCACCTGGTCGCAGATCTCGGTCACCTCCTGCATGAGGTGCGAGCTCATCAGGATCAGGTGATCGCGCTTGAGGTCGTTGAGCAGGTTGCGGATCAGGATTCGCTCTTTGGGATCGAGGCCGCTCGTCGGTTCGTCGAGGATGATCACCTGGGGATCGCGCACGAGAGAGGCGGCGATCGAGACCCGTTGGCGCTGTCCCTTCGAGAGGCGCCCGCACCGAGCGTCGAGCGGGGGCAGGTCGAGCTTCTCGCTGAGCGCTCGGATCTCCTCGCGGACACTCCGCGACGGTCCGCTGCGGAAATCGGATACCATCTCGATCGCCTCTTCCACGGTCTGGCTCGGGTACGGCTCGGGGCTCTCGATGATCGCGCCGACGTTGGAGAGCGCACGCTTGCGGTCGTGCGCGACGTCGACGCCGTTGAGGAGCGCCCTCCCGCCCGTGTGCCGGAGGAGGCCCGTCAGGAGCTTCAGGGTCGTGGTCTTGCCGGCGCCGTTCGGGCCGAGGTAGCCGATCGCCCCGGAACCCTCGTAGCGGAACGTCGCCTCGTTGAGTGCGGGCGGCCCGCGATTGTAGTTCTTGGAAAGGCCCTGAACCTCGATCTGCGGCACGGTCACCCCTTCGACTCCTTGTACTGGTACAGCGCCGAGCTCAGGCCGAGACCGACCCCCAGGTAGACCAGCATGATCACGACCCCTTCCCAGATGTACGGGTTCCAGGTGTGGATGGTGATCCGGGCCCTCCCGGACGCGACGCTGCTGATCACGTGGTGGGGCGCGCTCTGGAAGACGAGCGCGAGGACCCCGCCGCTGTACGGCAGCGAGAAGAACGGCTCGACGCCCGTCACCGCGATCGCTCCGTCCAGGATCGTGAACGCCAGGAAGAGCACGAGGATCGTCACGACGATGCTGATCGCCGGACTCCGGAAGAACGCGCTGAAGAGGAACGCGGTCGCAAGGACCGCGAGCGCGAAGAGCGCGGCGAGGCCGATGGACTCGGCCACGTCGAGCCAGGGGAGACCGCCGAGTCCGTAGAACCAGCTGGCCCCCGCGATCGCGTAGGCATAATAGACCAGGATCAACGCGAAGGAGGCGAGGAAGGCGGCCGCGTACCGACCGAGGAGCAGGACGACCCGCCGGACCGGGAGCACGAGCATGAAGTACCCGGTGCCGCTCCCGAAGTCCATCGCGATCGCGTCGCCTCCGATGAATGCGCCGATGATGATCCCAAAGGTGGGAAGGCTGTTGATCACTCCGTAGAGGTAGCTGTTCGCCGAAGCGCCGGAGTCGCCGTAGTAGATCGAGAGCGCCGTGAACGCGGTCGTCACGACCATGACGAAGATGAGGAGGCCGACGAACCGCCACGTCCTCAGGTAGAAACGGAGCTGCCGACGAACGGCGGTCCACCACTGAACCGTGTCGGAAGGCAGGGAGCTCGGGTCCATCGGCTTCGGTGCTGCCTCCGACGCTCAAAAGGCTGCTGCCGTCGCATGGCACTGCGGGATACCTCGCCGGACCCGTGCGACGTGCAAGGTCGGCGCACGCAGCGCAATCGATATCTCTGGGCCGCCCGGAAGGAGTCCCCCATGGTCGAGGAGCTTGCGGCGCGCGAACTGGCCCGCCGACTTCGAGCGTCGCCCGAACGGGTCTTCCTGCTCGACGTGCGCGAGCCGTACGAGCGAGAGTACGCCGTGATCGAGCCGTCGCTCCACATCCCCATGCAGGAGATCCCCGCCCGCCTCTCCGAGGTGCCTCGAGACCGTGAGGTCGTGGTGTACTGCCACAGCGGCGCCCGATCGATGCTCGTCGCCGGATACCTCACGACCCGGGGGTACACGAGCGTCGCCAATCTCGCCGGTGGAATCGACGCCTG
>JAKAVH010000253.1 GCA_021827545.1 Thermoplasmata archaeon | reverse complement strand
ATCAGCGCGCTCGCCGACGCCGCGACGATCAGCGCGGGGTCGACAAGGAGCTCGGCGCCGTAGGGGGGCGGCAGGTACGGCGTCACGAAGACGACGAGCGCGAGCGTGGAGTAGAGGGTGAAGTAGAGCGCGCCGGCGATCGCGACGAGGATCAGGTGGCGGAGCGCGGCGATCCCGCCCTTGCGACGGGCGAGAAGAAGGATCGCGATCGGCGCGGCGACGATGACCGCGATGAAGACGAGCGGAGCCGTGGGGCTCTGCGGGTTCGAGGTCGATGCGAGCCCGGCGGAGCGGAACGGCTCGGCGAGCGCAAGCCCGACCGCCTGGGCGCCGACGTAGAGGGCGAGCAATCCCGCCCACCGCAGGCTCCGCATCGGTCGCGTCTACGGTTGGACGATGGCGTACGCGTTGTTGCCGAGTACCTTCGTGATCTTGGCGTTGACGGTCGTGCCGCGCTGGTTCGCCCCCGTGACGAAGACGACGAACCCCTCCTTCTTCGCGACGCCGTCGCCGCGCCGGCCCACGTCCTCGATCGTGAGCCGGTAGACCTCGCCGACGACCACGGGGGTCTTCGGCTTCTCGGGAGCCATGACGCGGCTCATCGTCACGGGCCGCTGGGCGCCGCACGCTTCGCAAACGAGGAGCGTGAACCGCCCGTCCTTCTGGAGGTGGGTGTCGGGCCGCTTGCACTCCGAGCAGATGACGTACTTCGCCGTGTAGTCGCGGACGCGCTGGGCGAGCTGGTCCTTCGTGAGCCGGCTCTTGAGCACGCCGCGCGGGAGGTCGAGGACGCCGGGGCAGCCGAACTCTCGCGCGAGGTAGCCGATCAGGTGGGCGGGCTCCCGGCGCACGACGCCCGTGATCTCCTGGAAGTTGCGGATCACCGTGTTCTTCCCGTCGATCATGACGTCGGGTTCGGGAACCTGGAACCTCTCGCCGCCGGTACGAACCGGCGGGAGCTTCGCGCGGGCGCGCTCGAGCAGGGCCTGGTAGGACTCCATCGGACGGACGGTAAACCGGGAGAAGGGGCTTAAGCGTTCCCCGTCCCCATCACGCGACGGGAAAGCGGCGGAGGGCGTCGGCGACCTTCTCGAGGTCCGGCTCGACGACGACCTCGGTCGCCGCCCGTCGTGTCGCCTCGTCCTCGGGCCGGAACGCGACCCCGACGCGGCTGCGTCGGAAGAGACCCACGTCGATCTCGGAGTTGCCGACCGAGGCGGTTTCCGCGACCCCGACGCCGAGCTGGGCCTGGAGGCCCGCGAGGACCCCCTCCTTGCCGTGGATCGGGACCCGGACGATCCCCTCGCCGGTCAGCCGGCCGCCCGAATCGGATTCGACGCCGTTCGCGAGCACGAGGTCGATCCCGAGCTCGCGTCCGATGCGCCGCGCGAGGAGGTCGAGGCCCCCGCTCACGATCGCCGTGCGGACGCCGGCGCGACGGAGGGAGTCGAGGAGCGGGTGGGCGCCCGGCATGAGAGGAACGTCCGCGAGGATCTCCTCGAGGTCGGTGACGGTGAGCTCGGGGGCGTGCTTCCACCAGACCCGGATGTCGAGCCGGATGAACTCGTGGTCGTCGATCTCGTTCGCGAGGAACCGTCGGAGGCCCGTGTCGTTGTGGTCGCCGAAGTACTCGTGGACGACCCGCCAGGAGCTCGGGACGCCCACGAGCGTCCCGTCCATGTCGAACGCGACGAGCCTAAGCACGGTCGCCCCGCGCGATGGCGTCCGCTTCGGCGAGGACCCGGTCGCTCGGGCGGGCCGCCCACGCTGCGAGGTTCGAGTCGACCTGCTCGGGGCGGCTCATCCCGACGAGAGGCGCCGCGCCGCGGGCCGCGAGCCAGTGGAGCGCGATCGACGCGAGCGGGACGCCGTGCTCGTGCGCGAGGACGCGGAGCCGTCGGGCCCGCGCGAGGACCTCCGCTCGCCGGTTCGGCTCGAAGAGGTTGTGGACGAATCGCTCGACCTCCGACGGCACGCGCTGACCGTCCAGGTAGCGTCCGTGCAGGAGCCCCCGGGCGAGGGGGGAGTACGCCTCGACGAGGATCCCGTGGCGGCGGCAGTAGTCGCCGACCGCGTCCCCGTCCTCGCGGTTGAACAGGTTGTACTCGACCTGGTTCACGACGATGCGCGCTTTCGCGAGGTGGCGGGACGCCTCCTCGAGCTCCGCGACCGAGAAGTTCGAGACCCCGATCGCACCGACCTTGCCCTCCTCCCGGAGGGCCTCGAGCGCGCCCATCGTCTCGGCGAGAGGGACGCGCGCGTCGGGGGCGTGGACGAGGTAGAGGTCGACCGACCGCCGCGCGAGGCGCTCGAGGCTGCTCACGAGGCTCGCGCGGACCTGGGACGGCCGAAGGTGCTCCCAGGAGACCTTCGTGACCACGAACGCCTCCTCGGCCCCGGCGGGAAGCTTGAGAAGCGCTTCGCCGAGCAGGCGCTCCGACCGGCCGCCGCCGTAGACCTCGGCGGTGTCGAACCAGCGCAGGCCCCGCTCCCAGGCGCGCGCGATCGTCGCGCGCGTGCGGTCCTCGTCCGCGGGCTTCCAACGACCGAGGCCCCAGAGGCCGAGCCCGATCGCCGGGTGCGGCTTTCCGAGCCCGTCGACCGAGATCGTGCCGATCGGAGGGACGGCGGGGCGGTCGGCCGCGGGGCGTGGGCGGCGGGCGGGCGGACGGCGTCGGGGTGCGGGCGTCATGCGCTCGGTCCGGAGGACCCACCGGCCTTCAAGTGCTCGTCGATGCGGCGGAGGCGCTCCTCGAGATCGGCCGATTTCTCCTCGGTCTCGCGGACGACCTCGGGCGGCGCCCGGGCCCGGAAGCCGTCGTCCGCGAGGCGGCCCCGGGACTTTTCGAGGAGCTTCGCGAGCTTCTCCCGTTCGCGTTCGAGCGCCTCGGTCTCTCCCGGACCGGCGTGCGGCCGCTGGAGGAAGCACTCCCCGAGGGGGGCGACCCGGCCGCTCGCGCCCGCCGGAGGCGGGTCGCCCGGGCCGAGGAGGGTCAGCGCGCTCACCCGCGCGAGCCGTTCGACCGTCGCTCGACCCTCGGCGAGGACCCGGGCGACGTCCGGGCCCGAGGGCCGGACCCAGGCCGGCGGGAGGGCCTCCGCGCCGACCTTCTCTTCGGCCCGAAGATTGCGGAGGAGGCGGATCGTCTCGAGGAGCGGTTCCATCTCGGCCTCGACGATCGGGTCCGCGACGACCTCGGCCGGCGTCGGCCAGGGGGCCCGCGCGAGGAGCTCGCCGTCGTGCGGCAGGGCGTGCCAGAGCTCCTCCGTGACGTGCGGGGCGAACGGGTGGAGGAGCCGGAGCGAGCGCTCGAGGACGTAGAGGAGGGTCGCCCGCGCTTCGCGCGCCGCCGGTTCCCCCCG
>JAKAVH010000173.1 GCA_021827545.1 Thermoplasmata archaeon | reverse complement strand
ACATCTGGTCGACGATCGCGGTCGAAGTTCGGGCTCCGCCATCATGCCCCCCCTGGTGAAGGTCTGCCTGGGCGAGACCGCCGGCCGACTCGTCCTGCAGGTCGCCCCGCTCGACCGGGCCCTTCGTTGGACGTACGACCGGTTCTGGAACTACCGCCGGACGCACGGCTGTGCCGCGACCTCCGCCGTGCCGGACGGGTTCGCGCCCTAGCGCCGACCTTCGGTGCCGCGTCGGGTCGCGCTCGCCCGTTCCGAGCCGTGGTTGGGCCGGTCCGGACCCCGGGGATCCCGCGGCCGGTGAACATCGTTCGGCGCTCGACCAGGCAGAGCTTGTTGCCGAACGGGTCCTGAAGGTAGAACGATCGCTCTCCCCACGGCCGGACCGCGATCGGATCGAGGATCGTCGCCCCCGCGTCGAGGGCCCGCGACCACGCCGGCGATAGATCGTCCACCGCGAGGTAGAGATGATCGGGATTCGGGCCGAGGTCGAAGGGGTCGGTGTCGGCCCGCGGGTCGAAGCAGGCGAGGATCGTGCCTCCGCAGTCGAAGTAGTGGCGACCGCTCGAGACCCTCGTGCCCGCGAGCCCGAGAAGACACGAGTAGAACCGCTCGGCCTTCTCGATGTCGGTCACCGGGACGACCACCCGGAAGAGGGTCGGGACGTCCGGGCGACCCCCGTGAGGCCGAGGCGCGGTCACGGGCCCCGGGAGTCCTTCGAGGGGAAAGAGCCCGCCCTCGTTCGATCGGGGGCGCGTGGCCGGTCCTGCCGCTCCTGCGCGAATAGGCCGCGACCGACGTCGTCCCCCCTGCGGGGCGTCCCCCTCCCGCAGGATCCCGGCTCGGGACCGCCGGCACGCCTCCGCAGGAGGAGACTGCCGCCAGGGTTTCCACCTACCTAATTTTTAGTGTATACCTTATATCGGAGGTCCTCCCTAGGGGATCCGTGGAGGATCTCCAGCGGTTGACCCGCCGACAGCTCGACGCCCTCCGGTCGATCCGCCTCGGAGAGACCGAGGCCCAGGGCGTGTCGCTCAACGAGATTGCGGAGGTCCTCCGCGTGCGTCCTCCGTCCGCGCTCGAGCACGTCACGGCGCTCGAACGCCTCGGTCTGGTCGACCGCTACCGGGGGAAGTCCCGTCTCACCCCGCGGGGTCGGAAGTGCGAGGCCGAGTATCAGCGGCATCACCGGGTGGCGGAGCACATGTTCGCCCGGCTGGGCTTCCCGACCACCGAGCTCTGCGCGGCCGCACGCGAGGTCGATCTGGCCCTCGACCACCGGACGGTGGAGCGGCTCTGCCGCGTCGGCGGACACCCGGCGGTGTGCCCGCACGGCGAGCCGATCCCCCCGTGTCCGGAGCGCCGCACGCGGTGAGGGGGCCGAGAGATGGTCGACCTCTCGTTCCTGTTCAACCCACCGGTCGGGCTCTCGATCCCGATCGTGCTCGGGATCGCGGTCGTCCTCGGGCTGCTGCACGGGGCGACGCCGGACGAGCATACCTGGCCGATCACGTTCAGCTACTCGATCGGGAGCTACAGCAGCCGGGGCGGCATGAAGGCCGGGCTCGTCTTCTCGAGCGGGTTCACGCTGCAGCGATCGATCCTGACCACCCTCGGCTACCTTGGCCTGGCCGAGTTCTACACCGTGTACAACCTCGACGGCCCGATCTACATCGTGGTGGGGATCGTGATGTTCGCGGCCGGCTGGTACCTCCTTCGTGGATCCGACATCCATCTGCCCTTCGACCACCTCATGGAACGTGCGTTCGGCCGGTTCTTCCCGGATCACACGCACCACCGGACGGCCGCGGAGCGCCCGGACGGTCTCGACGAGGAGCTTCGTCCCGTCCCGCTCCGGATGGCGGCGATCCACGGGTTCGTCGCGGGCTGGGGCTTTGGAGCGTACGCCACGATCATCGTCTTCCTGCTGGCCCCCCACATGCCCAACGCCGGCTGGGCCGCGCTTGTCGGGGCGATGTTCGGTATCGGCACCATGCTCATGCAGATGATCATGGGGGCGGTGTTCGCCCGGCTCGCGCGACTGAAGAAGCTCACCCACCGGCAGGTTCAACGCGTGGGACGATCCACCGCGGCCCGCACGCTCTACGTCGGAGGGCTCGCGTTCGCGGCGATCGGCGCGCTCATCGTGGCCGCACCGGCGCTCGACTCGATGGCGATCTCCACGGGCAGCCCGATCCCGAACCTCGATTCCCTCGGCGTCGCGTTCGTGCTCATCGTGACCGTGGTCGGGTTCATTGGGGGCTACAACCTCTGGACGGCGTACCGCGAGGTCCGAGGCCCTCCCGCTTCCGATCCACCGACCTCGGCGACGGATCCCGCCGGCGACCCGGACGGGGACGGACGACCGGCGTTGCGCTCGTGATCGGTCGGTTGCGCCCTTCGCCCGTATCGAGTTGAGCGGCCGCGCCACGGCATCCCGCGCTCCGCTTCGATCGAAGCCCTAGCGGTCCCGGTCGATCGGCCCCTTCGGGAGCGGCGGGGGTAACCGTCCGCCCGGGGGAGCCGAGGGCGCCGGAACGGACGAGGGCCCCTCCTCGAACGCCGATTCGTTCGCGAGGGGACCCTCCTCCTCTGTGAGCGCGATGAATTCGGTCGCGGCCTCCGCCCAGCGATGTTCCGCCTCGAAGCGCCGCGGCTCGCGCTGCGGGGGCTCTACGAAGAGCCAGATGGTCATCGCGAGGTTCGTCCCGACGATCAGGAGCACCGCGGGGAAGAGGACCCGCGTGACCTCGGGAACGGTCTCGAGGGCCACGAAGAGCAGGACGGCCGAGGTGAGCCCGCGACCGGAGAACGCGGCGACGGCGTTCGCCCACGCTCGCGGAACCTTCGACGGACGGGTGACGGCCGGGAAGACCGCTCTCCGCAGCCCGAGCAGGACGACGATCAGCACCACGATCGCGACCCCGGGCACGAGGCCCGGATTGGCGAGCGACGCGATCACCCCGATCAGGAACAGGAAGAACGACCGCAGCACGAACGCGATCTCGACCTCGACCTTTCGCAGGTCGCGCGAGATCTCGAACGGACGGGTCCTCCGGAGGAAGCGGCGGACGAACCGCTCGTTCCCCAGCACCACTCCGAAGACCAGCGCCGCAAGGATGCCGGAGCCTCCGGCGACTTCCGCACCCGCGTACACGACGAACAGGAAGCCGAGGGTCGCCAGCGCGGTGAACGGCCGGTCCTGCCAACCGTAGAGGAAGAGAAGCCAGAGGAGTCCGGCGGCGAACCCGAAGACGATGCCGACCGGGAGGGGCAGGATCAGCGACGAGGTGAGGTTCAACGCCAGCGACGGAGAGGAAGGAGAGAGCAGCGCGAGGACCGTCGTCACGCTCACGACCGCCAGCGCGTCCTCGACGGC
>JAKAVH010000053.1 GCA_021827545.1 Thermoplasmata archaeon | reverse complement strand
CGTTTTCGGGCGGGTGAGCAATCGGGAGCGATCGTTTCGACGCCCTTAGGGCGCTAACCAGACGGGCCGGTCGGCTCGACCGGCCGGACCGGCCCGGGCGCCTCGATCCGTTCGAGCGCGCGGCCGTGGATGAACCGAGCGTTCGTCTGGTCGAGCGGGGTCAGGATCGGATCGGCCGGATCGACGACCGGACTCCGCCGTTCCGAACGAGCTTCCGTTCGCCCCATCGGCGAGGTCGAATCCGAGCGCGTTCCATCTTGACGGTACCGGAAGTTCCGCAGTCCGAGCGATAGAAGGACCCCGATCGCGCCGAGCGCCGCCGCTGTTGCGAACACCACGCGATACCCCTCGTTCGCGAACGTCTCGAAGGTCCGTCCGGGGCCGAGCGGGACGGTGAGGAGATAGGCGGAGAGGATCGAGGTCGCCAGCACCGGCCCCAACGCGCTCCCGAGATTTCGGAACGTCTGGTTCATGCCGGTCTGGATGCCAAGTTCGGTACGTTCGACGCTGAGGACGATGATGTTCGTCATCGCGATGAGGGACCAGACGATGCCTGTCATCGCGGGGATCATGAAGAGGAGGACCTCGAGCGGTGTGCCGTGCGCGACGTACAACCCCAGGAACGCCGCGACCTGGAGCGTGAAGCCGACGACCATGACCGGTTTCGGTCCTCGGGTCGTCGAAAGGCTCCCGGCCAACGGCCCCAGCGCGAGCATCGAAAGGGCCGCGGGCAACGCGAGCAACCCCATCCCGACCTCGGTCAGGTTGAATCCCGGGGCCACCGGCTCTTCGGCGATGATCGTGACGACCGTGAATCCGAGGTACATCATCACGCCGGCCAGGATGCCGGTCACGTTCGAGATCCAGATGTTCCGGGGGCGGAGCGAGGCGAAACGGACGCCGGGGGACTCCGTCATTCGTTCCCACACCACGAACGCGCCGGCCGCGACGGCGGCGAGGACGAGGAACTCCGGCGTTCCCCACGGGAGGACGCCCCAACGCACCGCCCCCGGATTTCCCCAGCCCCAGTACGGGGCTTCGGTGAGGGCGACCATCACGGAGCCGAGGGAGATCCCGAGGAGGGAGATGCCCAGAAAGTCCAGCGGCTCGACCTTGCGGGTTGGCGACTCCGGCACGATCCAAGCGGCCACGACGACGAGGCCGATCGCCACCGGCACGACCGTGTGATAGGTCAGCTGCCAACCGTAGTTCTGAGCGATCCAACCGCCGCCGACCAAGCCGAGCGCGGCGCCGACGGAGAACATCGCCGAAATGACCCCTTGCGCCCGGCCGACCCTCGAGGCGGGAAAGACTTCTGGGATCATGGCGAAGCCGAGCGGGAACATGGCGAGCCCCACGCCCTGAACGGCCCGGACCGCGATCAATAAGTTGAGCTGACCCGCGAGCGAGAGTCCCACCGACGATCCGATCTCCGGTGTGAATCCGGCGGCCGTCACCGCGGCCGCATACGTCCCCATCGCGATCAAGAGCAACCGCTTCTTGCCGTAGTGGTCGCCCAGCTTCCCGAAGATCGGCGTGGCGACGGTGCCGACCAGCAGGTACGCCGCGAGAATCCAGATCACCGTGGAAACCGGCGCGTTTCCAAAGAAGCTCACGAACTGGCTGAACGCCGGCAAGACCATCGTCTCGACATAAGTGACCATCACCGCCATGACCGCAAGGACGGCGAGAACCGACCCACTCCGAGGCATCGAACGGCCGCTCGGTGACATCCGCCGGCCGAGGCGGTCGCTCAGATAACGCTCGCCTTCGTCGCGGCGTCGGGCCCTCCGGTCGACGCTCCGCTCTCGAGAGCAACGCTTATGTACCTATCGCAAGTGGTTTATACCACTTGTCGCGCAGTCCGGCCGCTCCGTCGCGTGAGGCGCTCGGCCACGTGCTCGCGGTCACCCCCCGTGGTCTAGTCACCGTCCGATCGGTCGACTCTCATTATCCGCGGGAAGGGAGTTCGGTCACGGATCAGCTCGGCGGCTTCCGCGGCCGGGTCGTCCGGGTATTCGGACCGGTCGCTCGCCCCTTCTGGTCCGTGCGACCGGAATCTCCGCTCTCGCCGGGGGAGGCCCTGCGGCTGATCGGTGGTGCGCTGAAGCGAAGTCGCTGAGGGGGAACGGTCACGGTATGGGCCCGGAGAAACCGACCAGCACGGCCGAATCGGGTTCGATCTCGCCGGCACCGGGTCGGTGTACGAACTGCGGCTCGAACCATCTGACCCGCGACTACGAGCGCGGGGAGGTCGTCTGCGAAGAGTGCGGGCTCGTGCTCGAGGAGGCGATCATCGACCAGGGACCCGACTGGCGGGCGTTCGATCACGAGCAGAACGAAAAGCGCGCCCGCACGGGCGCCCCGACCTCGTTGACGATCCACGACAAGGGCCTTTCGACCGAGATCGGCTGGCGCAATCGCGACCCGTTTGGCAAGGCGATTCCGACGCGGAACCGCGCGCAACTGTACCGGCTGAGAAAGTGGCAGCGCCGGATCCGCGTTTCGAACGCCACCGAACGGAATCTGGCGTTTGCCCTCGCCGAGCTCGATCGGCTCGCGTCCGCGATGGCCCTTCCGCGCAACGTGCGCGAGACGGCGGCGATCATCTACCGAAAGGCCGTGACCCGCAACCTGATCCGCGGCCGGTCGATCGAAGGCGTCGTCGCAGCGGCCCTGTACGGGAGCTGTCGCCAATGCAACGTCCCGAGAACCCTCGACGAGATCGCCTCCAAGTCCCGGATCAGCCGCAAGGAGATCGGTCGCACGTACCGGTTCATGACGCGCGAGCTCCAGCTCCACCTGATGCCGACGAAGCCGCAGGATTACATCCAGCGGTTCTGTTCAGAGCTCAAGCTGAAGGGGGAGATCCAAACCCGAGCCAACGAGATCCTGAAGAGCGCGACCGAACAGGAGCTCACGAGCGGACGGGGACCGACCGGCGTGGCCGCCGCGGCGATCTACATCGCGAGCGTGCAGGCCGGCGAACGGCGGACGCAGCGCGAGGTCGCCGAGGTGGCGGGAGTAACCGAAGTGACGATCCGCAACCGCTACAAGGAGCTCACCGAGAAGCTCGACCTCCGGGTGATGCTGTAACGGACGGTCACGCCGTCCCGTGAAGATGACCGAACGTCCGGTCGGCCGTGCCCGCCTCCCAATCGCGATCCTCGTGTCGGGAGAGGGGACGACGATGGACGCGCTCGCCGAGCTCTGCGCGGGCGGCCACCTCCCCGCGCGGATCGTTCGGGTCATCTCCGATCGGCCGCACGTCCCGGCGATCGAACGGGCCCGCCGGCGGGGGCTCGCCACCGCAATCGTTCCGACAAGGGGGGTGGCGCCTGACGCTTGGGTCGCCGACCTGAACCGCGAGATCGAACGGTCGGGGGCCGAACTGATCGTGCTCGCCGGCTATCGGTCGATCCTACCCCCGGCCTTCGTCGACCGATGGGCCGGTCGAGCGATCAACCTCCATCCGTCGCTATTGCCCCGGCACGGGGGCCCCGGGATGTACGGCCTTCGTGTGCACGAGGCGGTCTTGCAGGCCGGCGACCGGGAGACCGGCGCAACCGTTCACCTCGTCACGAACGACGTCGATCGCGGACCGATCCTCGCGCAGTCCCGCGTGCCCGTCGGCGCCGACGCGACGCCCGAGAGCCTGCGGGCTCTTTTGCATCCCGTCGAGGTCGAGCTCCTGGCCGGGGTCGTCCGGCGATTCGCCGACGGCGCGCTCCCGCTCCCGTACCGAGTCTCCCGGCCCCCGTCGCCCTCGGACGCCGGGGTCGGCGGCTAGCGCGGGAACCGGCGGGCCCGCCGAGAAGAGCCAGGGGAACGGGCCGATGCGGCGGCGTCGGCCGGATCGCGTGGCGCGTCGTCTTGACCGGAAATAGACGGCCGGCCCGAGCGCGCGCGATCACGTCGGCCTTCGACAGGCGAGGGCCGGGGCTCCACCGCCCAAGCTGGACCGCGCGGGAGCGGTACCGCACCCAATAGACGGGCACGCGCCTCGCCCCGAGGCGGGCGAGGGCCGCGCGACGGTGGTGCCCGTTCAAGATGACGCCGGTCTCTTCATCGGCCCAGATCGGGTCGTCGACGGCCCCGGATCGGGCGATCGCCGCGGCGAGACGGGCGACCTCCCGTGGATCGACTTCCTCGTGGGGGAGGAGGCGATCGATCTCCACCAATCCGAACCGAGCCGTCATCCGGCGGCTCCGGACGTCGGCGCGAGGCGCTCGAGCGCCCGCCGGACGAACAGCTCCGTCATCTGCTTGCGGTAATCGGGCGGTAAGAACGTGTTATGGACGGGCCGGACCCGGGGGCGAATCGCCGCTCCGACCTCCCGGAAGAGCTCGCTCGACGCCCGGCGGCCGACGAACGGCGCCGTCACGTCGTCCCAGCGCCGAGGGTACGTTTCGAGGCCCCCGGTGGCGACGGCCAGATGCTCGAGCCGGTCACCGGCCCAGCGGCAGGCAACGGCCACGCCGAGTTCGGGAAAGTCGAACGACGGGCGAACCCGCAGCTTGGCGTATGTGCTCGAACGACGTCGCGCCGCCTCGGGCAGCGTCACGGCCGCGAGGAACTCGCCGGGGGCGAGACGGTGGCGACGGATGCCGTCCCCTCCCTCGTCGTACAGGCTCGCGAGCGGGATCCGCCGCCGGCCGTCGGGTCCGACGATCTCGACCTCGGCGTCCAACACAAGGAGCGCGGGCGCCAAGTCCCCCGAGAACGTGGCGTAGCATCGCTCCTTCTGGGGAACGACGTGGCACCGATCCCCGTCGGCCTTCAGGCAAAAGCCGAGACTCGCCCGCCAGAAGTAGCTCTGGTTGAAGAAGAAGCACCGGGTATCTACGAGCAGGTTGCCGCCGACCGTCGCGCTGGCGCGGACGAGCGGGGTAGCCACCTGGTCGACCGCTTCGGCGAGGGCGGGGTACGCCGAGCGGATCGCCCCGTCCCGCTCCAGCTCCGCGAGCCGCACCATGGCGCCGATCCGGTCGAGGCGACGTTCGCGCAGCGGCGCGAGCCGGTCGAGGGCGATCAGGTGGGGCTTCGCGTTGAGGTGCATCTTGTAGTTGGCAAGGAGGTCGGTGCCGCCCGCGAGGTAATCGAACCGGCCGGCGAGTTCGCGCGCGAGCGCTACCGTCTCCTCCACCGTCGCCGGGCGATGGAGCTCGAACGGGTCGAGGTGCATCCTAGTTTCCCTTCCATCGCCGAGCCGCGGCCCGGCGGCCCTGGATTCCCTTCCAAACGACGTCCGGGGTCACCGGCAGCCGATAGAAGCGGACCCCCACCGCGTCGTAGAGAGCGTTCGCCATGGCCGGTAGCGTCGCGACCAGCGGGCCCTCCCCGGCTTCCTTCGCCCCGAACGGCCCGTCCGGGTCATCGTCGCCGACGAGGAGCACGTCGATCTCGGGCATCTGCTCGGGCATCGGGATCTTGTAGTCGAGGAGGGCGGGGTTGAGCAAGCGCGCCCCGCGATAGTTCATCGTCTCTCCCATGAACTGCCCAAGGCCCATGTGGATCGACCCCTCGATCTGGCCTTCGACGGCGAGCCGGTTCAACGGGCGCCCGCAGTCGAACGCCGCATAGATGTGCGTCGGACGGTAGACGCCGGTCTCCACATCCACCTCGACCTCCGCGACGTAGGCGGCGAACGAATACGCCGGGGCCGTTCCCGCTCGGGCGCCCTTAAACGAGCCGCCCATCGGCTTCGAGGTGAAGGAGCCGGAGCTCTGTAGGGCCCCTTCCGCCTCCATCGCCTTGTGCAGCGCCTCGAGGAAGCTCACCGATCGGGCCGGGTCCTCGGGCCAGAAGAACCGCTCGTGACCGACCTCGATCCGTTCCGCCGGCGCCCCAAGGAGTTCGGCCGCGGCCCGGACGAGCCGCGCGCGCATCGCCTCGGCGGCTTGGCGAGCGGCATTGCCCATCATGAACTCCACCCGACTCGAGTAGCTGCCGAGATCGACCGGACTAACGTCCGAATCGACCGGGTGGACGTGCACCCGGTCGAGGTCGACGCCGAGGACTTCGGCGACGATCGCGGCGAGCAGCGTGTTCGACCCTTGGCCGATGTCGGCCTGCATCGAGTGAACGGTGATCCCGCCGTCCATGTCGGCCTTGAGGTGAACGGTCGACTGAGGCATCTTCGGCGTGAAGTGGATCGGGCTGTTCGATCCCGAGATATAGAAGCCGCAGCCGAGTCCGATCCCTTTCCCGTACGGGAGTTGGCGGAACTTCGACGCCCAGCCGCTGCGCTCGCGGACGGCTTCGAGGCATCGGAGGAAGCTCGTCGAAGAGATGTGGAATTGGTTGATCGTGTCGGAGTTCGGGGGCAGGGCGTTTCGGGCCCGGAGCTCGAACGGGTCGATGCCGAGCTGCTCCGCCGCCTCATCGAACGCGACTTCGACGCTGTAGCGGATGTTCGTGCCGCCGTGCGCGCGCATCGCTCCGGACGGGGGCTTGTTCGTGTAGACCCGGTGGCCGACGTACCGGAAGTTCGGCACCCGGTACGGTCCCATCGCGAGCACTCCGTTGTAGTACGTGGTGACCGTACCGAACGAGCTCCACGCGCCGCCGTCGATCACCGCCTCGATGTCGTACCCCAGGAGCCGCCCCTCGGCATCGAAGGCGATGCGGACGTCGTTCTCCGTCGGATGGCGGCCGTGGTTCGTGTAGAACACCTCTTCCCGGTCGAGGAGCATCTTCACCGGTCGGCCCGATTCGATCGCGAGCGCCGCGCAAACGATCTCGTGCGGCAGCGGATCCGACTTTCCTCCAAAGCCCCCGCCGACTTCCGGTTTGATCACCCGAATCCGGTGCATCGGGATCCCGAGAACCTCGCTCAACGTCCGGTGCAGGTAGTGCGGCACCTGGGTCGCGCTCCAAACGGTCAGGCGCCCGTTGGGCGTCGCTTCGGCCAACGTTACGAGGGGTTCCGTGAACGCGTGCGTCACGCCCGCGAACGATCCATGGACCCGGACCGTCACGGGGGCCTGGGCGAAGGCGGCGTCGACATCCCCAAAATGCTGCCGGACCTCCTTCTGGATGTTCGTCCCGTTCAATCCCCGGCGGTGGATCGGCTCGTCGACGGGGCGAAGCCCGACCCGAGGATCGGTGTACTCGGGGAGCGGCTCGGCGTCGACCCGGATCGTCGCCAAGGCGCGCTCCGCCGTGACCTCCTCCTAGGCCGCCACCGCCGCGACGATATCGCCGATGTAGCGGACCTTCTCGACCGCGAGCGCGGTCTCGTCGCGCGTGATCGGCAGGACCCCAAACGGCGTCGGGTACCGATCGCCCGTCAGCACCGCGAAGACGCCGGGCATCCCCCGCGCTTCGCGCACGTCGATCGAACGGATCCGGGCGTGCGGCCACGGGCTGCGGAGGAGCTTGCCGACCAGCATGCCGGGCCGCGCGAGATCGTCCGTGTACTCGGCCCGTCCCGTCACCTTGAGCGGCCCTTCGACGTACGGGATCCGGCCGCCGAGCAGTCGCATCGCGGCGGGAGCGGCGGAACGGAGCGGGCCGCTGCTCATCCGGCACCCCCGGCCCGGCTCGCCGCTTCGATCGCTTCGACGATCTTGGTGTAACCGGTGCACCGGCAGAGATTCCCCGAAATCGCCCGGACGATCTGCGCTCGCGTCGGCTGCGGGTTCTCCCGGAGCAACGCCACAGCCGACAGGATGAACCCGGGCGTGCAAAAGCCACACTGGGTCGCCCCGTGCTCGACAAACGCCCGCTGCACCGGGTGCAGCTCGTGGGGGGAAGCGATCCCTTCGATGGTCATGACCTCCCGCCCTTCGACCAGATGGACCAGCGTGAGGCAGCTCAACGTCGGCCGGCCGTCGACGAGGACCGTGCAGCATCCGCACGTGCCCAAGTCGCACCCTCGCTTCGATCCCGTGAGTCGCAGATCGTCGCGCAAAAGGTCCAGCAGAATCCGCTCCGGCGGAGCGGTGACCTCAACCGGATGGCCGTTCAGCCCGAACCGGATCCGACGCGCGCCCGGCATGCGCCGATCGAGAACGTGCACGAGTAGGTAAGCGCTCGGGGTGGGCGAGCGCGACCATTTCGGCCACGACGCTGACCGCGATCTCGGCGGGGGTTTCGGCTCCGATCGCGAGGCCGATCGGAGAGTGGACCCGGCGAAGTTCCGCGTCAGCCACCCCCCGTGCCCGGAGCGAGGCGAAGATCCGGCGACGTTTCGTCTCGCTGGCGATCAGTCCGATGTACCCGCGGCAGCGGGGCAACGTCTGGTAGAGCAGTTCGCGATCCTTCTGGGCGTCGTAGCCGAGCAGGTAGACATGGGTGAACGAGCCGGGGTCGAGCTGTTCCCAGACTTGTTCGGGGGAGGCCACGATCCGGCGATCGGCCTCGGGAAACCGCTCGGCCGTGATCCATTCCGGTCGGTCGTCGGCCACCGAGTAGTCGTACTCCAGTACTGGCAAGAGCCGGGCGATCGCCTGGGAGACGTGGCCGCCCCCCCACAAGAGGACGTTCGGCGTCGCCGGCACGTACTCGATCGCGACGTCGACCGCTCCCCCGCACATCGACGGAAGCCCGTCCTTTCGGCCCGGCTGCAACGTGAAGTGATGGAGCGAGCCTTCGCGAGTCTCGATCGCGCGCCGGCACAGCGCCCGAACCCGCTCCTCCAGCGCCGCTCCGCCCACCGTGCCCACGCTCGAGCCGTCCGGGCGCACGATCATCGAACTGCCGACCTTGCCGGGCACGGAACCGGCCGCTCGGACCACCGTGGCCCGGGCGTACGGCTGGTGAGCGTCCATCAGGCGAACGGCCTCCCGGGCCACCGCTCGCTTCATCCGCGCCGCCGCTCGTTGAGGGTCCGCCGCATCGCCGATTCATAGGCGAACGGCGTGTCGATCGGCTCGGCCACGCCCGGGTCCACGGTCGGCACGCGACGCACTTGCGGGCCGAAGTACGGAAGGAGAGATCGCAGCGGAGCCGAGGGAGAAAGCGCCAGCACGGCCGGGCGGACCGCGGGTCGCCAGAGTACCGGATGGCCCCCGTGCCCTTCCCACTCCGGAATGAACCACACGGCGAGAGGATCCAAGTCTCGGGCCGCGATCAGCCGCTCAATTGTCTCCGAACGGACCAGCGGATGGTCGACGGGCCAGAGCAGGACATCCTGCGCCGGCGGCACCGCTCGAAGCGCGTCCTGGACGGATGCCGTGCGCCCTTCGCTCCAGTGCGACGATTCGACGACTTCGGCGCGCGTGCCGGCCAGGCACTGCCGGACCTCCGAAACGTGCGCTCCGGCGACCGCGATCACCGGATCGAAGCCCAGCTCCTCCGCGACGTCGGCCATTCGGGCGATCGCCGGCCGGCCTCCGAGATCCAGGGCCGCCTTCGGGAACCCTCCGAACCGGGCGGAGCGGCCGCCGCTCAGCAAGATCGCACTGGTCCCCATGGTGCCCCCGGGGCCGTCGTCCTGACGGCCAGAGCGTCCGCACGCCCCCCGGATTTAAATACCCGGTCCTTGTGGGCGGCCGCCGGCATGACTCACGCGTACGACGTTCCCGCGGGATTGCTTGTCTCGAAGGTCGCCGCCGAGCTGAAGCGGCGGCCGGGCATCGCTCCCCCCCCGTGGGCGGCGTTCGTGAAGACCGGAGTTCACCGCCAACGGAGCCCGACGCAGGAAGATTGGTGGTACGTCCGAACCGCGGCCGTTCTGCGAAAGGTGTCGCTCGCCGGACCGATCGGATCCACCCGACTCGCCTACCAGTACGGCGGCCGCCGCGACCGAGGGTCCGCCCCGTACCACTCCCGCGCCGGGTCGCGCTCGATCGCCCGCGAGATCCTTCAGCAGCTCGAGCGATCGGGCCTGGTCCAGCCGTATCGGGGCCAGGGCCGGCGGATCAGCCCCGAAGGCGAACGGCTCCTGACGGCGGCCGCCAAGGAACTGCTCACCGACCTCTCGAAGAGCCGTCCCGAGTTGGCTAAGTACCTCTGAGCCCCAATCGGAAAGGACGCGAGGGATGAGCGATGTCGACAGCCGACGACGAACTCCACGAGCTTCGGCAGCGGCGGTTGCGCGAGCTGCAGCAGATGCAGGCAGCGAGCGCTCCCGGCGTGGCGAACGCGTACGCCCAGCAGCAAGCCGAGCTCGACCGGCGCGAGGCCGAGCGGGCCGAGGCGCTGCGGCGCATCTTGACGCCCGAAGCGCGCGAGCGGCTCGGGCGGATCCGACTCGCGAAGCCCGAAGTGGCGCAATCGATCGAGCAGCAGCTTCTCGCTCTCGCCGCGTCGGGTCGGCTCCAGCGCGTCGTGGACGACGCGATGCTCCGTGCGCTGCTCGAGCGGCTGATGCCCGACCGTCGGGAGATTCGCATCACGCGGCGATGAGGGTGAGGTGGGAGCGTGGCGAATCGTAGAAAGTCCTTGGCCCGAAAGATCCGACTGTTCCGGGTGGTGAACACCAACCGGCGAGTGCCCGCGTGGGTGATCCAGCGGACGAACCGCTCGGTCACGCGTCACCCGAAGCGGCACAATTGGCACCGGGGCCACCTCCACCGGTAGGCTTACGGAGGGTTCGAGTCGATGCCGTCCGAGCGGGCCGCGCGCAAAGGAGAGGAAGTCGAGCGGGAGTACGTCATCCCGTTGCGCCGCAGCCAGTTCGCCCCGTCCCGGCGCCGCCGGGCGGGCCATGCCCTCGACACGATTCGCCGATTTGTGATGCGGCATCTTCACGGCGAGGCGAAGGACGTCTGGATCGACCCGCGGCTCAACGAACTCATCTGGGCGCGGGGCATCCAGCACATCCCGCGCCGGGTGCGCGTCAAGGCGATCCGATTCGAAGACGGCCTCATCGAAGTCGATCTTCTCGAGGCGACGTAGACGGTCGGGGGAGGCCCCCAGTGCCGGTCGGTCGCGCGCTTCTGGGTGGAAGTCCTTACCTCGGGGTGTACGTTCGCGCGTCCGACCGGCTGGCGCTGGCCCCACCGAGCCTGTCGCCGGTACTCGAAGGCGAGCTACGTCGGTTGCTCGGCGTCGACGTCGTCCGGACGACCGTGCTCGATAGCGAGGTCGTGGGAGCGCTGGTCGCCCTCAACTCCGAAGGCGCGATCGTGGGTGACTCCGTCGGACCCCGGGAAGAAGCGGTGATCCGCGCGCGGGTCCCCCTCACGGTCGTCCGCGTCGTGCAGAACGCCCTCGGCAACAACGTCCTTGCGAACGATCACGGAGCGCTCGTCCATCCCGAGCTGCCGGAGCGCGCCCTCGATGCGATCCGTTCGGCCCTCAAGGTCCCGGTGCGTCGAGGGACCTTGGCCGGTCTCGGAACGGTGGGAATGGCCGGCGTTGCCACGAACCAGGGGGTCGTGGTCCATCCCAAGGCGACGGACCGAGAAGCCGAGGTCGCGGAACGGGTCCTCGGGGTCCCGGTCCACCGATCGACGGCGAACTTTGGCGTGCCGATCGTCGGCGCCTGCTTGGTCGCGAACAGCCGCGCGTTCCTGGTCGGTGAACCGACCACGCCGGTCGAGTTCGTCCACCTTCAAGAAGGACTGAAGATCTTGGCGTGAACGGGCCCGCGGGAACGGCGGGGCCCGTAAACTCCGACGCGCCGGAGCTTCCCCGCGTCAGGCCACGATCCGGTGCTGGCGCTTGACGTAGCGCGTGGCGTAGCCGGCGATCCGATTCGCGAGCTTCTTGTGGACGACTTTCAACTGGCCGTCGACCGCAACGCCGAGGTCGGTCAGTTCGAGAACCTTCTGCTTGTTGTGCGCGTACTCGGTGGTGAAGTCGTTCGGGTAGTGCCGAACGAGATCGATCGCAACCCGCTTGATGTACGTCTGCCGGATGTTGCCCATCTGCCGCGCTGCGACCGTGCGTGCCTTATAACTATTGCCGCGGCGGCGCGGGCCGTCCTCCCCGGCCCGGCAGGGACCTCGATGACCATGCGGGGCCGGTCCCTCGAAATCGAGGAGGGTCTTTCTCGCGCCGACACGGGCCCGAGCGGTGGGGACGGCGACGGGCTAACGGGATATGCGCTCGCGCGATGGACCAGGCATGGAGGGGGTCACGGACCACCGTCACTGCAGGGTCTGCGGCACTCCGTGCGCTCCCGGATCCGACACGTGCAGCACGGCGTGCGCGGAACGGCGCGCGGCGATGATCAGTTCCCGAAAGAGCTTCACCTACCTCTTCTACGCGCTCGTCGCGTTCCTGTTGATCGTGTTTCTGCTGAGCTACCTACGGCCGTAGCTGTGCCCGCCGACCGTCGCCGACGCGTGGTGGTCGTAGGCGGGACGTTCGACCGACTGCACGCGGGGCATGAGCGGCTCTTGCGAGCGGCTGCCCGGCGGGGCGGAGAAGTCCGGATCGGTCTAACGACGGAATCGTTCCTCCGGGCCCACCCGAAGCCCGGAGCCGAACACCTTCAACCGTGGTCGACGCGCCGGGCGCGGCTCCTCGACTGGTGGAAGAAGAACGCACCTTCGATTCCGCTCCGCATCCGCCCGCTCGACAGCGTGACCGGCGGCACGCTGCGCCGTGAGGTCACCGACCTTGTTGCCTCGGCCGAACGACGCGACGGCGTGGCTGAAGTCCAACGCGCCCGCCGACGCCGAGGCTTGCCCCCGGTGCACGTGACCTGGGTGCCGATCGTCTATGCGAGGGACGGGCGACCGATCAGCTCCCGCCGAATCCGGGCGGGGGAAATCGACCCGGACGGGCGGCGCCGCGCGCCGATCCGGGTGCTCCTCCTCGACCGATCGGCCGAGGTGCGTCGGGCGGCCCGGGCGCTGGCCCGGGAGTACTTCCGACCCGCGATCGTGCGGTTCGTTCGGCGGCCCGTCCGTCGGGCCGGGGCGGTTCCGCGTTCGACGTCAGGCCCGACAATATCCCTCCAACGGGTGACCCGTCCGACCGGCCCACAGATCATCTGGCGGTTTCGCATCGACTCCGGCGACTTTCCCGCGCGATCCTGGACGATGAAGGGATCCCGTCAATCGCGGCCGGCGCCTCGGACGGCGGCTCGACGTAGCCGCCACAGTTTTGGCCGGGCCGACCTGCGCGAGCTTAAGTGAGCCTGCTCCCATCGAGGTCGGATGGAGACGTACCTGCGGGTGGTCGTCAGCAGTGAAGGAGCTTCTCCTTCCGAGCTGTACGAGCGGCTCCGGTCGATCGGGTTCGAAGCGACCCAAGGCAACTACGACTTCGTCTACGAGTGGAAGAGCGCCCCCTCTCGGGACGAGCTGATCGAGCTCACCGACGAGGTGAGCCGCCGCCTCGCCGGCTGCCGGGTCTGGTTCGAGATCGAAACCGTCTGACGGATTCCGGCGCCGGCTGAGCCGCGAGCGAACGGTCAATTATTTACGGTCCGGGCGGTGAATCGGATTCGGTGCAGCGCTATCCGGTACGACGGACGCATCGAGCCCGTCTGACGCCCGCCGAGATTCGCCGCGCAGCCACGGCCCACTTCGGCAATGCCTCCGACGAGAGCGGGGAGGCGACGGTCGTGGCGTTCGGCGCCATCGAACGGCTGGTGGCTCGACCGGTCGGCGCCGAGCTCGAAGTGGACATGCGGATGAACCCGAAGGTCCCGGACGAGGTGGCGGCGGAGACGATCCGCCGGTACAATGCGTTCCTAGAAGCCGTGACGGGCTACACGGCGAAAGAACGGGCGAGCCGACTGCGAAAGAGCGCGGGCGAGGCGTGATGGCATGGCGGGCAGCCGAGTCCCGCCGCCCGGAGGGGCGTCGACCGGGGAACTCGACCGGCTGCGCGGGATCGTCGCCACGTACTTCCCGGTCTACGAGACTCGGGTGGGGCCCCAATCGGTCCTCTTCAGCGTCCAAACCGATCCCCGGACTCTCCGCGAGCGGTTCGAAGCGCTGAGGCGCGAGCTCATTCCCCAACAGTACGTCCCGTTCCTTCGGTACCGCCAGGGCGAGCACTTCATCGAGATCGGGCGCCGGCCGACCCCCCGTCCGTTCGGTCGCTGGGTGAATTACCTTCTGCTCGCCGCGACGGCCGTCACGACGGTCTTCGCGGGGTCGCTGATCTACCTCGCGTACGTGGAGGGAACGGGACTGACCTGGACCGACGTGGGAGGCGGCGCCGCCTACTTCGCCGTTCCGGTCCTCGCGATTCTCGGCTTCCACGAACTCGCCCACTACGTCGTGGCTCGGCGACGAGGGCTCGACGCTTCCCTCCCGTTCTTCATTCCGATCCCTCCGCCGGCGGACTTCGGCACGCTCGGCGCGTTCATCAACATCCGCGAACCGTTCCCCGATCGTCAGGCGCTGTTCGACATCGGCGTCGCGGGGCCGCTCGCGGGCCTCGTGACGAGCGTCCCGATCCTGCTCGGCGGATTCTACCTCTCGGCGCATGCCCCGGCGCCGAATCTCGCCTACTGCGCGCCAACGATCCTCGCGACGAGCTACGGGAACCTGATCATCGGCTTTCCGCTGATCCTCGAAGGGCTGGCGTACTTCTTCCCGTCGTCGTTGTTGTCGCTGCACCCGCTCCTTCTCGCCGGATGGGTCGGCGTCTTCGTCACGGCGATCAACTTGCTTCCGGCCGGCCAGCTCGACGGGGGGCACGTCTTCCGCGCCTTGCTCGGCGACCGATCCCGCTACTTGAGCTACGCGGTGATCGGCCTGTTGCTGATTCTCACGGTCTTCTACATCGGATGGTTCATCTTCGCCGTCCTCGTCCTCCTCTTCGGCGTCCGCCACCCGCCGCCTCTCAACGATGTCTCCCCTCTCGACCGGAAGCGCTACGCCCTCGGGATCGTGGCGGCCGCGATCCTTGTGGGCGGCATCGCCATCGTCCCCCTGTCGCTCCCGCCCGGGAACCTTGCGATCACCAACACCGGCGTGTCGCCCATTTCACCCCCGCCCGGTCTGCACGTCGCTGTCAATCTCACCGTGGCGGTGACCAACCAGGATCCAATCGTTCACGCGTTTTCCTTCACCGCGGCGATTGTCGGCGCGACGGTCAACAATACGACGCTGTCGGGGCCGGCGCTCGCGAACTACAGCCGGTCATCGGTCTGGATCTTCTACCTGCCGAACGGGAACGTGACCCGACTCGACGGCTCGAGCGTGACGACCGATCCGGCGAATGCGTCGTCGATCGCCGCCGGCGCCACCGCCTCGGTCACGGTGACGCTGCTGAACCCGGTGTCGGCGAATGCCCTCGTCGTCGTCCTCGGAGCTTCCGAGTACTGCGCGACCTCCGGGACCGGCTCGGCCTCGACCCAGTTCGACCTCACGAGCCTGGGATAGCCGGGGGAGACCCCGGGTCGAGCGCCCGGTACACCCGGAACTCCCGGGTAAGGCTGCGATGCGCCCGAACCTTGACCCCGAGCTCCAGCCGCCAGGAAGGACCGAGTGGCGGTGCAGAATCCGGGACGATGAGCACGACCCGAGCGTCCGGACGCAAGCGAGGCCGCCACGCATTTAGGACGCGAGCGATGAGGGCGGTCGGCGGCTCGCCGAGCGTCGTGGAGGCGCGGCCGTACGGAGGATCCGTCACGATCGCGTCGAAGTCGCCGGGAACGGCGTCCGGATCGGCCGAGGCCGCGTCGGCGACGACGAGCCGCTCCGCGCTCACCCCGAGATAGGCGAGGTTCCGTAGCGCGCCCCGGATCATGGTTGGGCTCTGGTCGATGCCGACCACGGTGGCGCCCAACAGCGCCGACTCTGCGACGAGCGCACCGGTCCCGACGAACGGGTCCAAGACCCGCCGGCCGCGTCCGACGCGGGCGAGGTTGGCGGCCACCCGGGCGAGCCGGGGCGGGAGCGCCACCGGGCGCTGGAACGGCAAGCGGCTCATCCGCCGACGTTCGTACGATGATCGGTCGATCGCCGCGACCTCCCGGTAGATCGCCGGTGGGCCCGAGATGGAGCCGACCCACAGCCGCTCGACCGGGTCGTCCAGGTCGACCCGGCCCCCGAGCTCCCGGTATGCCTTCGCCGCCCGGGCGACGAGCGCATCGAACGCGCCGGACGACGGATGGCCCAACGGTCGAAACGACGCCCGGCTCGGCGTGCCGAACCCACCGGGATCGATCCCGCCGTCCGCCGAGAATCGACCGATCGGGACCACGATACGGCGAGCGAGCGCAAGCCGAACGGCCAGTCGCTCGGCGGCAGCCGGCGTCGCGAGGTCGACCTCGGCGAAGCGGCTCTCCGGCGAAGGGAGCCCGAGCCAGCGGCCCCCTTCCGCCGCCACCGCGGCCGCCGCCTCGCTCTGGGCGAGCTCGGGAGCCTCTCGGGAGAGCTCCACGAAGAACTTCATCGGCGCTCCCCGAGCCAGGCGTCGAGATCCCGCAGGAGCCGGGCGCGATGACTCCCCTCCCAGTAGAATCGTCCGCAGCGCGGGCATCGGAAGATCAAGGCAGGGTTCCCGCATCGCGATCGAGGGACGTGCGGGGGAAGCGGCGGGTCGATCGACGGGTCGTACTGCCGTAGACGGCCGTTGCACGCCGTGCACCGGTCGAACGTCGCCGATCGAAGGAGGGGGGGCCACTGCGCGGCCGTTTCCTTCAGCTGCTCGCGAATGTCGGCCGAGCGGATCCAGAGCGATCCTTCCACGCGACGGGCGAGTTCGGCGTCCCGGGTCAGGAGCACCCGGCGGTCGCGACGGGCCCACGCCGCCACCTCGTCGTCGGAGCGGCCACGGACGTACTCGACATCATAGCCAAGGAACCGGAGATACCGGGCGAGCCGCCCGACCATCTCGTCGGCCAGAAAGCGCCCCGGCACGCCCGGTTCGGCCGAGGGGGTTCGAGGATCGTCTGGCATCCGACGAATCTCTTCGGCGGCCCGATCAACGGATGAGCGGGCCGAGGTAGAGCAGCCCGAACAGGAGCAGCGCGAGCACGGTGAGCGTCACCAGGGCGACCGACCGCTCCCGGTGGCGCTCGAAGAAGTACGAGCCGATCGCGACTCGGGCAACCGGGGTAGCGATCAGCACGAACACCCCGACCGTGAGGTAGGCGATAATCGAGCCGCTCGCAAGCCCGGCCGCGAGCGAGCCGAGCGAGAGATAGGAGAGCATCGGGTTCTGCTGGACGAGCGAACCGGAATCGGCGGCCGGGTGGTCGACCACGAACAGGATCGAGAACACGATCAGCAGCACCAGCGAGACCATCAACCCCACGCGCAGCAACAAGGCCATGAGACGGTTCGCTTCGTCCGGGAGCGGACCCGGATGCCGGTCCCGGATCGGACGCGCCGTCATGCGAGTCCGAACCCCCGGAGCAGCACCTCGATTCCCAGCACAAAGACGACCCCCACGAAGAACCATCGAACCGAACGATTGTGCAGACGGGGAAGGATGCGGCTCCCGACGTAGGAACCGACCGTGGTGCCGAGGGCGGCAGGGGCCGCGAAGATCGGGTTGACGTAGCCCGCCATGACGAGGAGGCTCGCGCCGGCCGCGGCGGTCACCCCGATCATGAAGTTGCTGGTCGCGGTGGCGACCTTCATGGGCAGCCGCAACGCTCCCTCTAACGCAAACACCTTGAAGACACCGGCCCCGATGCCGAAGAGCGCCGAGACGACACCCGCGCTGAACATCACGCCGAACGCGCTCGTGGTGTCTTCGGCCCGGTACCGGACCTCGCGCTGGAGGCGCACATCGTAGTAAGCCCCCTCGAGACCCAGCCGACGCGACAGCCGGTCCGGATGAGCCTCCCCGGAGGTGTCGAGGT
>JAKAVH010000166.1 GCA_021827545.1 Thermoplasmata archaeon | reverse complement strand
GATCTCCTTCGCGTTCCTCTCGGCCTCCTCGCGGACCCCGCGGGCCTCGTCTCGGGCTCTCTCGACCAGCTCGGCCGGGGGCAGGCCCGCGAGGTCGCTCTCCCGACTCTCGAGATCAGCCTTGACTACACGCAGCTTCTCCCGGGTGGCATTGAGTTCGCGTAGGGCTACCCATTGTTCCTCTCGGACCTCGAGAAGACGTACTTCGACCTCCTCCCGCACTTGGTTGGTCCTGCGGGCAATATCGCCCGGGGTCAGGGGGATGAGCTGCGCCAGCTCGGCGCGGACCGCCGACAGGCGTCGCTCGCTCTCGGCCAACTCCCGGCCGAGGGACTCCCGATACTCGAGAGTCCGTCGGGCCTGCTGATGCGAACTCGAGAAGTAGTGCTGTATCCAGGACTTTTCGGTGAGCAGCTTCCAACCGCAGAGCTTGCACCACCAGCCTCGCCCACGGACGGTGTAGTCCGTGGGGCTGAAACCCGCGTCCCGGCATCTGGGGCATTCAATCACAACACGCCCGCGATAAGGGAGGCGAGAATGGTCCCGGGAGCAGGCTTGGGTTTCGTTCATGCCACCCGCAGGGCTGCGTCCCCGTTCACGCGGTCTCACCTCCAACGGTAGGGGCGGATGGCCCGAGACGAGCAAGGACACGTTCTGCCTGGGCTGAGCCCGCCCGACGCTCGTGGACGGAGGCCGAGGAGCGCCCGGGGTGGGCTCTTCCCGACGTACACCGCTCGACGGGACAGAAGGCCGCGCAGACCTGACACCATCGCGTCCCGGGGTGGCACTCGAACCTCCGATCGCCTCGGTCGTACCAGTGAAACCGTGTGATGTGGCCGCAGCTGGTGCACCGCCGGACCTTCGACTCGCCTTCGATGAACGGAATGGGGGCGATCCGTCCGGCTCTTCCAAGCTCGCGCGTCCTGGCGGCGTTGCGCTGGGCAATGGTGGGGGCGGTCATGGTTCGACCTCGATGAGCAGCTTTCGAAGGGCCGGGACGTCGGACCAACACAGTCGGGTCGCAATCTCGGCCACGGCCGACTCGACCGAGTAGCCCTGCTGCCCGACCATCGAGCGGAACGCCTGCCGAACGGGTTCCGGGACCCGCACGCCCTCTCCGGGTTCAGGCGCGGGGAGGGGTACCTTAACCTGGTTAACCCGGCTAACCTCCTCGTCAGTGACGGAAAGGTTAGGCAGGTTAGTCGGGTTAGCCTCTCCCAGCGTGCGCAGGTCTCGACCGACGAGCGTCGCCCACTCCCTGACCGGGATGTTCCACGTACACTTGTTCTTCGGATGGGTCAGCCACGTCGGGCGGATCCCGAGGTCGTTCCGGATCTTCGCGCCGTCCGTGATGCGGCGAAGTCCAGCCTCGGCCCTACGCGCGTTGAGACGGTCCAGGAACTCCTTCTGACGGACGATGACGAAAGGGGCGTCCTTCGTCAGGGTGTTCACTTCGAAGGTAGCAAGGACCTCCCGGGCGTCCTCGAGGTCGAGCGGGGCGTTGGCGGAGGCGATCTCCCGTCGGATCCCGAAGGCGGCTCGGAGCGAGTCGGTAAGGTCGATGCCAACGACGCGACAGGTGCGAAGACAAACATCGGTGAGCTGGGTCTCGCGGTTCGCTCCGACGAACTCGGGTCCGATGACCGTTTCGATCTTCCCAAGCCACGCGTCGCTCTCCCAGTCCTCATCGGAGACGCCGGCTGCGGCACGTGCTCCCCACACCCTGAGACGAGCAGTCAGATCGCCGAGTCGAGGCTGGTAGTTTCGGACGACAAGTCGAGCTCCGTCCCGCCCGGGCACCGCGGCGCGGAGGGGAAGGATGAACACGCGGTCCTCGGTCGCGTCATCGGCCTTCCCACGAAATCCGAGGGCCTTCGCTCCAAAGGTCGGACAGGAGTCCTGTTTCCGACTCTTCGCATCCCAGCGTTCGTACGACCCGTCCGCCTGGTAACCGGTTCGCACGATCGCCGCTAGGGCCGAGTCTCGCTCCGAGTCCCGGGGGACATCGAACTCGTCGATGCAGACCGTCCCTCGAGGATGCTCCTTGAGCCAGTGGACGAGCGCGGCGGGAGAGATGTCCGAGGCGTTGAGGCCCCCCGTGAGTTTCGAGAGCAACAGGAGCGCGGTGGTCTTCCCCTTCCCCTTGCTTTCGGAGAAGATGATGTAGAACACGACGGAGATGGCGTGGATGCAGGACGCCATCATCACCCAGAGGGCGGCGATGTCGTACGCCCAGTCGGTCTCCAAAGCGATGTAGTGCTGCAGAGTGTCCCGGACCTCCCGGAACAAGGACGGACCGTCGCCGATCTCGACACCGGTCGCCTGGAGCTCTGTTTGGAGCTCCCGTTCGACCTGGTCGATCCACTGGTCGTAATCCGAGGTCCCCGGACTCCCTTCGAACGCCCGCATCAGATCCGACAGGCGGTCGAGGGCGCGACCCAGCCAGTGGGACGGATCCGGCGTCTTCTTCGACCAAGCGCTCAGGAGGTCGTACGCGTAGGGGCGAGTCGCACGAGGGTCTCTGGCCGTCGGCGGCTCGTTCACGGCCGTCCCCCCTCTTCGACCACTCGCAGGTGCGAACCCGAAGTCCGCACGTAGACAAGCCGAACCCCGGCGCGACTTTCGAGGTCGCGCAGCACGGCACGAAGCGTCGTGACCTCGCCGTTCAGGATGACGCCGAGGTTGACCCGAAGGTCGCGGAAAGCGTCAGGTGTGTTCGCCATCGGTCCCATCCTTCATTCGTTGCTGCAACGTCGCAATCCAAGCGAGGGCTTCGCGGGGAGTCGGCCACCGATCGGAGAGGGTGGCGAGGATGGCCGTTCTCAGTCCCGAAGCGGGCAGGGCTCGAGCCGCGAGCTCCAGTTCCTCCCGGGTTACCAGCCGGGAGAGTCCACTCCGAAGTTTCGGCACTGGAGTGACGCCGAGGCGGTCTTCGGAGTCGAGGGGAGGGACTTCGGCCTGCATCGTACCGAACGATTCCGTTCGATTACGAATCATCCCAATCTATATCATCTTTCGCTCCATGCTGAAACGCCCATGACCGAACCCCTCCCCCGACCGCGGAAGCGTCCGCTGCCCAAGGTGTCGATCGCTGCTCGCATCGAGCGGGGATACTACAGCGAGCTCGTCGGGATCATCGACGCCGATGACCACTACAACCGGCTCGCGGACTTCATCCGGGAAGCGGTGGTCGAGAAGATCGAGCGCTGGAAGAAGGACCATCCGCTGGCGTCGCCGTCCTCCAGACGGCGGACTCAAGAGCCTTGAGGGCTATCTTCCAGATCCCTCAGAACCGGGTTTGAGACCATTGGGCCCACTGAAACTGGACGCATAAGAGTTCGAATCCCGGCGGGCCCGTAACCATTTCCTTATAGAAC
>JAKAVH010000030.1 GCA_021827545.1 Thermoplasmata archaeon | reverse complement strand
GATGATGCCGCTGCCGGCCTTCATCCACTGGAGATCGCCGCCCCGGATCACCCCTTGATGGCCCAGCGTGTCGCCGTGCTCGACTTCGCCGCCGAGCAGGTAGGTGACCGTCTCGATCCCGCGGTGCGGGGGCCAGGGGAAACCGGCCAAGTAGTCGTCCGGGTTTTCCGAGCCGAACCGGTCCAACAGCAGGAACGGGTCGAACAGCGGAACTTCCCGGTTCGAGAACGAGCGGCGGAGACGGACGCCGGCGCCTTCGATCGTCTCGACACCGGGAAACCGCTCGGCGACCGCACGGACTGTCTCGGCCATGGGATCTCCGACCGGAAACGGGCTCGGGAGTTCATAACACTCCTCGAACATCGGCGTAACCGCGTGGCGCGCCCGCCCCAGGGCCCGCCGGCTCCGAAACGATTCGGGCCGGACCGCCCGGTCCCACGAACGGATCGGCTGCGTAGGGCGAAGCGCTATCTTTCGCGGGGCATCCCCCGGTCATGAACGCCCTTCTCGATCGACCCGGCCGACGTCCTGCGCGACGAACGAGGCATCGACGCCGATGATCGCCCTGTACTTCCCGGCCCTCCTCCTCGCCTTCTTGATCACGTTGCTCGAGCTCACCGAGGTCGTCGCGCTGGTCTTCGCGCTCTCCGCCGGGGAGTCGACGGTCCGCCACGGGGCGCTCGGAGCGACCGCGGGAACGACCGTCGTCGCCCTCGTCGCGCTCGGCTTCGGCGCGGCGCTCCTCGCCTTTCCCCGGTCGTATCTTTTGTGGGCGTCCGCGGTCGTGCTGACGGCGTTCGGGGTCTTCCTGTTCCGCAGCACCCTCAAGACCTACCGACGGCGCCGCCAGCCGTCCCCGCCGGCGAAGACGCAGGCCGCGGTCCAATTCGCCGGAGGGTTTTCCGTCGGAGCCGTCGAGGCGACCGAAGCCGTGATCGTCCTCTTGGCGCTCGCCGCGGCGGGCTACGGCACGTCGGCGCTCATCGGGGCCGTCATCGCCGGCATCGTGCTGGTCAGCGCGGCGTTCGTGGTCCACGAGCAGATCCGGCGGATCAAGGTCCCGTACCTCAAGCTCGGGGCGACGGCGCTGTTGTTCTCGTTTGCGGTCTTCTGGGCCGGCGAGGCGGCGAACGTCGCCTGGCCCGGAGGCGACCTCGTGCTGATCCCCCTCTTCTTGGCCGGCCTCGGGATCGTCCGCGCCGGTATCGGCGCGTTCCTCCGCGACCGCCACGCGCCGGGTGGGTCGGCCGCGTCGTAGCGGCGGGGTCGGCCAGCGCGGCGCCGACCCCCGCTGATTTAACCCGGCACCCGCATGACCGGTCGTGGCTACGGGTCGTCCCCCGCGCACGTTCATCTCCGACCTCCGCCCGTCCCGGGTGGCGACGGTCGAGGGAACCGTGACTCGTCTCGACGCCATTCGCGAGGTCCGGACGCGCGACGGAAAGCCCCAGCGGGTCCGCAACGGTCGGCTCCACGACCCGACCGGAGAGATCGAACTCGTCCTGTGGGGCGATGATGTGGAGACGGTGAAGGAAGGCGATCGGGTGCGCGTCGTCGAAGGATGGGTGGCCGATTATCGCGGCCGTCCCCAAGTTTCCGCGGGTCGGTCCGGCCGGATCGAACGGCTCCCCGCCGATCCGGAGGGGTCGGCCTCGCGTTGAACCTACGCGTCGTCCGGCCGGGTTCGGATGGGTGAGCCCCGACCGGAGGAGTTCGTCCTGTCCGTCCGCGATCGGGACGGTCGGTCTTTCCCAGCCGCTCGCGACTTCGCCCGCGGCCGTGCACGGGCTCCGTTCGCGCGAGCGGCTAAATACGCGGCGGCCTCGAAGGGGCTCAGGGCCCGTAGTATAGTTTAGGTCAATTTAAACAATCCCATATCAGTGGTCTTTCGCACATTCACACCCCCTCCCGGAGCCCCGGTGAGGGGCGCTCCGTCATCGTGACAGCGCCAGCACCTCCACCATCGACCGGGTGATTTCGTGAACTCCGCGTTCTCCCTCGGACTTCGCGGAAACCCTTCCCTGCCAGATCTCCGCCCGCAGCGCCGATACCGCGTCCACGAACGATGGTCGGACCTTCTTTGGATACCACGGGAGCCTCACGAACCGTGGCTCGGTTCCGTGACTCTCCAAGTACCACGCCCACACCACGCTGTAGAGCCAGAAGGCGAGCGAGGCCGCCCGCTCCGGACCCTTCCCCCTCCAGCTCTGCGGCTCCTCGCCCCCCAGGCTCTGCTTGGCCGATCTCAGAGTCTCCTCGATCGGCCAGCGCCCGTGGTAGTGGCTGACCACCGCCCCCGGGCTCAGCTCGAGATCCGTCGTGACCAGGAAGTCGTCTTTCTCGTGCCCCTTCGGATCGCGGCTGACTACGACTCGGACCGGTTGGGCTCCGCAGACGTGGTACCACAACACCTCCCGGGCCAGGAGGAGGCGCTCCTCGAGCCGTCCCCGTCGGTCCACGACGGCCTTGGCCCACCCGTTCCGGGTGTGGTTCGCCCACCGGGGCAGCGGCGCGAGCCGCGGCCCCTTCTTGGGCGGTCGCCCCACCTAGCCCTTCCGCGGCGGTCGGGGGAAGTCGTAGAGGGCCGCGTCTCGACGAATCCTCGAGGTGACGTCGGTCCGAGGCAGTCCCCACCTGGCAAGCGGAGCATAGGCGCCATCGGCGATGAGATGGAAGTTCCGGTCCGGGAACCGCTTGGCGAGCCGACGGATCGCGGCGGCGGAGAGGTCGAGAAGGGTGAGCCCTCCCTTGCGATGGAGGCGGACGGCGACCGGGAGAGCGAGGGGCTCGCCGCCCCACGGTGGCTTCACCCGCAGGGCGAAGACCACGAGGTTGAGGCCGCAGTCGTAGACGACGGAGCCACCGCTGGAACGAACGGCGTCCCGGAAGATACCGGCGCCATCGATCTTCCGCCCTCGGCGGTGAAAGAGGGTGTCATCGAGGAGGAGGTCGATACGACCCTCCTCGGCGAAGAGGCCGATCCGGAGCTCGGCGGTGAGGTCCCAGAGCTCATCGAGGGACCAAGCGGCGGCCCGGATCAGTCGGTGGTAGGCGTCATGGGGCCGTCGGTGAACGAGGCCACCTCCGCGCATCATGCCGGTGACGGTGCGACGAGCGGGGCAAAGGACCCACGCCGTCAGGAGTTCCTGGAAGAGGGCGAAGGTCGGGGCGGTGAAGATCGGTTCGAAGAGCTCGAGGAGGACGAGCCACCAAGCGAGGGGTTCGGCGGTGGCCTGGACCGACGGGTTCTTGGGGTGGGCGCGCTTCTTCTGGGTCGCAGCCGAACGGCTGCCCCCGAGACGGGGTTGCTTCATATCGACAGCGTCTCGGGGTTACTATCAGTCGAAGGGGCTGCACTCGCAGGGGCGGAATTCCCGGGTCAAGATC
>JAKAVH010000062.1 GCA_021827545.1 Thermoplasmata archaeon | reverse complement strand
GTCGATTCCGGCGACGCTTTTCGCGGGCGACCCGTTCTCGCGAACATGGCGATCCGCGGCGCGCCGTACCGGCCGCAGAGCCCGATCGTGGCGGAACTCGCGGCCGGGGTGGTGCTCCTCCACGAACGGGAGAAGGACACGCTGCTGCTCCATCACGCGGCGGAGGACCGGTGGTGCCTTCCGAAGGGACACGTGGACCCCGGTGAGTCGCTCGAGTCGGCGGCCGTCCGAGAAACCCGCGAGGAGACCGGGGTGGAGGAAGTGCGTCTCGGCAGCGAGCTCGGCGAGGTCGCGTACCGCTTCTACGATGGGCGGAAGGGGGCGAACGTGTACAAGTCCGTCGTCTACTTCCTTGCCTTCACCCGCGAGCGGGCGATGCATCCCGAACCGATCTTCGATCGCTACGAATGGATGTCGATCGCCACCGCGATCGAGAAGGTCCCCTTCGAGACGGACCGCGCGATGTTGCGGGCGGCCCTTCGCCCGTCCTAGCGAAGGTCATCGCGTTCGGGGGAAGGGGTTGTGCGAGGCGCCGCGTCGGGATCACCGACACGGGGCTAGAGGGGCCGGGTCCGTTCGCCCTCGGCTCCCACGGCGCCCTTGGTCGGCGTTGGAGCGCTCTCGCTTGACGGGGCTCCCGGCGCGGGTGTGCTTCCACTGGTTCCGGTGAAGGCGTGGACGGGTGCGCGGGCGCTGTCGGTCCGCCGACGAGCTGCGCCGCGCCACGCAACGGCGCCCAGGACAAGGATCCCCGCCCCCACCGCGGCCACGGCCACGACCCCTAGCAGCCCGATGTTGCCGCCTCCCGGAGAGTTCCCGCCGCTGCCCGGCGCGAGTGAATTCGACTCGGCCTGCGCCTGAGCGACGCTCATCGGCTGGGCCAGGACGGTGGAGCCCGGGTTGTAGGTGGCGGCCGGGAGCGCACTTCCCAGAGCGGCGGTGTTGGTGTCGAACGCACCGGTGACCGATCCAAACGTGGTCGTCGCTGCCCCGACCTCGGCGCCGTACGGTCCCGAGCTCACGTACAACGACTGGGCACTGATCTCGGAAGTGCCGAGCGCGTAGGCGTCGAAGCCCAGGGCCGCGCCGCCGAACAGATCGAAGTCATGGGGGACGAAGAAGAATCCGTCGTAGAGGTCGAACGGACCGCGGACCACGAGCAGGATGCCCGTGCGCTCCAAGTGGTCGGAGAACCGGCTGTAGAGACCGAGCCGGACGCCGGAGAGGTAGACCGGACCGCTCCCGCGCAGGCTCCCCTCTTTGGACGATTGGCCCGCCCCGCTTGGGCCGCCGATGCCCTGGCTCGACCAGTCCCACGTAAAGTTCCATCCGGCGGAGACGTTGGCGACCGCGGTCGAATTCCACAGCCCGACCCCGGTGAGGCTGCGAGGCATGAGCCCCAGCGCCGGGGCGAACGCCACGTTCGCGTGGCCTTGCCCCGACGCTGTGAGCGATTCGCTTTCCGTGCTGCCGTCACGCGTGAGTTGGAACGACTGGTCGGTCAGTCCCCGGAAGAAGACGGTCGTGTTGACGATGCCGAGGGCGGGGACCGTCCGGTTGTTCACGTAGACGGCGGAGGCGTTCGTGAGGTTTGCGAACGCCGCGTCGAGCTCCTGAGCGTGGTAGGAATACCTCGCCGACGCCTGGGGAGAAGTGAACGTCGCGGTGATGGTGATGCCCACCGTCCGGTTCGCCTCGATCATCGTGGTGTTCGGTCCCGTGGGAGTCTCACGGAAGATCACATCCCAGCCGAACGACGCGTTCCACGTCACGGTCGCGTTGCCGATCGTCACCGTCCGGTTCGCCCACCCCATCCCTCCGTAGGCCCACGGGATTCCACCGGACACGGCGGCCACGCTCGAGGACGGGACCAGCGGAGCGGCGCTCGAGAGCGCCGGGAGCGCCAGGAGGGCCACGAAAAGCACCACGCCCGTCGTCGCCGCCCAGCTCTTCGACCTACCGATCTTCCCCATGCTTCCTTCCGACGAAGGCGGCTCCGTCGAGAGCCCGATGGGCCGAAGCCCCGTGATAAGGGAAGGGCCCGGAAACCATCGGAGAATTGGACACCGTGCTAAGGTTTAGCATGGTCCATCGCGAGAAGGCGCTATCCCGCGCTCGGCGCCCCTTCAGTTCGAGGGGTGAGGTTGAACGCGCGCATCGACAAAGCGGGCACAGTCTACGCAGAGCGGCAGATGCCAGCGTCGGATGTTGGCGCGGGAGCACGGGTCGCAGATCGTACGGCCGCAGGAGACGCAGTCGGTGGAGACGGAGGCGGGCTCGAGGAGCCTTCCACAGCTCACGCACTTTCCGCGAACGGCGCCGCCCTCCCGGGGACCCTCCGCGGGGTCTCGGGGGCGGCGCGAGGCCGAGGGAACCGAGGAAATTTCCGGGTCGAAGACTCCCTCGTCCGAGCGCGGTGCGGTTCGGGAGATCCCGGACGCCCAGGTCCGGTCCGTCCGGCGGGGACCGTCGGCGCCGGGGTCCTGCCGGGCCGGTCGCGCTTCGGGAACTGGCCGACCTCCGAGACGGTCGATGCGGGGAAGGCCTCCGGCGCGCGACTCGAGGTCCCGCTCGGCCTCGTCGATGCGCTGAAGCATGGCCCCGGACTCCGTGTCCAGCTTCGCCGGGGAGGCGCTCCGCGCATCCCGGTCCGCTTCGACACTCTCATCCCACGGTTCCGTGAAGGTCACGCCCGAGGGCTCGGGCGCGGAGGCGGGGCGTCGCAGCGCATCCTTCGGGGACGTCATTTCTCGAAGCGCGAGGATCAGGGCTCGCACCTCCTCCCAGTCGGCCCGGGAGGGGTCCGCCGGCGCGCCTTCGGGCGGGCGGTGGTCGGGGTCAGGGACCGCGTCGGCCGGCAGCACGGCCACAAGGCTCCCGCCGATGCAGAGAACGGCCCCGATGGCGAGAGCCGGCAAGATGAGCGGGATGCGACCGATCGTATCCGAAGACCGGGTGATGCCGAGAAACAGCCCGATCACGAGCGCGGCGCCCCCAACGAACAGTAGCGGCATCGCTTCCGATAGACCCGGCGCTCTCGAAGGCTCGGGAGCGGGGCGATACGACGCGGAACCGGTGGGCCGAGGTTCCCCGCTCCGGTGGGTGGCCGGGCGGGTCGAGTACGAAGCGACCTCCCCGCGTCCGAGGTTTCGATCCCTCGCGCCGCTCCTCCCACCGGTCGGCTCCTCTCCCGGTCCGGCCCGCGGGCGGCCGGCAGTGGTCTCGACGGCGAGGGAGCCCCTTCCCCCCGACCGCTCACCGCCCGCCTCGTGACCCGGGTCCCGCATCGTCCGTCCAATCCGGAAGAATGGTCTTGAATACGTATAAATACACATAGCGAACATGGAAAGTGGCACCGGCGAGACCCGCCGTGGAGCAAAGAGCGATGAGTCCAGTACTCCGCCAGCTACC
>JAKAVH010000201.1 GCA_021827545.1 Thermoplasmata archaeon | reverse complement strand
GCCCCATCGAGGGCGCCGTGGGTCTGCCCCGTGGCTCAGCGACATGGCCGAACGGATAGGGGGGATCGCTCCACCGGTGGCATAGGGCGGCCGCAAGGGGGCTGGACTCGCTATAATGGTTGCTCCCACGCCGGGACGCGGTCGCGTTCGCGCGTGGCAACTGCGCCGAGGCGACGGCCGGACGGAGCGCGGGCGGAGACCGTCCGTCCGCACCGCAATCTTTAGGGCCGGGTCCGCTTCGCGTCTCGGCATGACCTTTCGGGAGGGTACGACGCTCCCGGAGTACCCGACGTTCTTTCGACGCGCGCACCTCGCCATCCTCGCGCTGCTCGGGGTGGCGTACGTCGTCGTCGCCTGGTTCCTGCCGGTGGTGGAGCTCGCCGTCCCGCTAGGGCTCATCACGCTGCTGATCGCCCCCGGATACGCGCTCGGCGCGCTTGCCCTCGGGTTCCGGCCTCGCTGGCCCTGGGCCCTCACCTTCGTGATGGTCGTGGGGCTGAGCGTTGCCGTTTCCGTCCTCGAGGGGCTCGTTCTGCTCGCGCTCGGGAAGGGGCTCCTCCCGCAGGTCTTCTCGCTCGTTTCCCTCGCGCTCCTCGCGCTCGCGCTCATCGGTCGGCTGTCGACCACCCCTTCGGCCGAGGCGCCGCGGTTCGGCGCGTTCCTTCGCCGGGAGTTCGCCCTACCGGGGCACTCCTCGGGCCAGCGGACGGCCGGCTACGCGCTGCTCGCCGCGATCGTCGCGGTGCTGATCGTGATCGTTTACCTCGCGAGCGTCTTTCCCCACCCCTACACCTCCGTGAGCCTTGGCATCACCGGACCCGGCGGAACGAGCGCCACGCTGCCGACGACCGGCAAGGTCGGAGAGATCCTCGCGATCAACGCGACGATCGGGAACAACGCGACCGCCCAGACGCTCGACCTTGTGGTCCGGTCCTCGGTCGTCGGCGCTCCGCCCGCCAACTACTCCTCCGTGCCGTGGGCCCTCCCTCTATCGCTCGGACCCAATCAGACCAGCACGGAGGCGATCCCGCTCTCCGCAGGTCAGCTCGATACGGTGAGCGTCTCCTTCGACTTCGCCGTACGGGGTAGCTATGTCGTCGAATTCCTTCTCGCGAACTCGGGCGGCGCCGTCCTCGCGACGGTGTCGATCCCGGTCACGATCAGCTGAGGAAAGGTAGACGGATGGTCGACCTGCAGTTCGCGGCGATCGTGGTCGGGCTCGCGACCCTCGCGGTCCTTCTGCCGCTCGCCGTCTCCCCCCGGCCGTTCCGGCCCATCGTCGCCGAGATCCTCGGGTTCGTCGGGGCCGGGCTCTTCCTCACCGACATCGTCCTGATCTGGGAGCTCATCGCTCGCGTCTGAGCGCGGGTCCTCAGGGACCCACCGGCGGTACGTGGACGACCTCGTAGATCGTGAAGAGTGAGTTCTGGTAGAGGACCGCGAAGTCGCCGGGGTCGTTGTACTTGTCGATGTTCGCGGCCGGAATGGCGCCCTTGGGCTGGTCGTTGGCCGGCCCGAAGAACATCGGCGGCGAGTAATGGATCGTCATCAGCACATCGGTCACGATATACTCCCCCGGGAAGAGCCGGGCAACGAGACCGCTCGTGAACGTGGCGTTCTCGAACGCCGGATACGCGTCCCAGACGATCTCAAAGTGCCCGAACCCTCCGAGGACGGTGTACGTGAGATAGTCCCCCCAAACGGGACGGTTATGGTTCAAGTGGGCGCTCGCCCAGAGCGCGGTGGCGTAGGCCGTCCGGTTGACGATGAGCGCCGAACTGACCTGGACCTGGCCGGGGGACTTCGCGAACTGGTCGCGCGTGCTGAGGGGAACCAGGGATCCGCCCCCGACGATCAGGAGCACCACGATCGCCGCCACGACAACCCGGGCCGTCGCTCGTCGGGGTCGGGGAGCTCGCGGACGGCTCGGGGAGGGCACCGTGGCCCGCTCCGGCCGGGGCCGGGCCTCTGCCAACGCCAGACGGTGCGTGATCCACCACGCCACCGCCGGCGCGAAGAAGACGCCCGCGAACTCGAAGACCCGTAGCGCGAGGAAGTTGAATCCGGTCGAGGCAAACGGGATCGCGACGGCGCCGACGAGCAGCGACGCGAGGATCCCGAAGGTGACGAACGCGTAACGCTCGACCCGGAAGACCTCGAAGAGGGCGATGAGGGAGAGGACCACGAGCAACAGGATCGCAAGACCGATCCATCCGAGCTCGTACAGCGGGAACGACTGGCCGGGAGCGACGGCCGCGCCGGCCGCCCGCGCCGCCGGGTGCGTAAGCGCCGTGAGGTGGCCGGTCAGGATCACCCACTGCCCTTGGATCACCGGCAGGGTCACCGCCGCGACCCAGACCAGCGCGAACGCGACCGCCACTCCCATCGTCGAGAACATCCTCGCGTTCGGGTAGGGGTCGCGGCGGAGCAGGATCCACGGCAGGATCGCCAGGCCGATCAGGAACCCGAGGAGGACGTAGGTCGAGACGTGGTGGCTGATCACGACCATGATCGACGCGGCCACGACCATCGCGCGGAGGAACGTCGCGCCCCGCGCGGCCGTGGAGGTCGCGAGAAAGCCCAGCCCGACCACTGCCAGGATGAACCAGACGGTGGCGAAGTCCTGTTGCGTCGGGATGTTCATCTCGACCGAGGGGAGCGTGAGATAGAGGAGCGCGGCGAGCGGCGCGCTCCGGGGGCCGAAGAACCGTGCGGCGAGCGAATAGATCGCGAGCGGGATCACGAGCAGCCGAAGGAGGTCGACCGACCAGTTGAACGTCACGAGGGGGGGAAGCGTCGTGAGCGCGGCCACCTCCGCGTTGAAGATCGCGGCGCCCGGGTAGTAACTGTAGGTCTTCGCCTGGGCCGTGACCCCGAGGAGCGGCCTCCAGGTACCAGTATTGAGGAGGGCCTGGGAGAACTGGAAGACGTAGGTCGGGTCGTGACTGAACGGGAGGCCGTACGGCGCGAAGATCGGGTACAGGAATACGATGACGAGGATCGGAGCGATCAGGTAGGGCACCGGAACCCGCCGAAGGGCGGAAACGTAGAACGGCGCCGCCGCGAGGGCCACGAAGAAGACGAAGAGCATGCGGGTCGGCAGGCCGTGAAAGCTGTCGGTGACGTGGTGGAACTTGAACTCGTACAGCAGTAGGGCGACGCCGACGAGCCCGAGCAGACTCACGAAGAGCGCGAGCAGCGCGGCGCGCGGACTCGTCCGGTACGAGGTGACCTCAAGGCCCTGTGTCCCCGGAGTGAGTGCGCTCGGAGCCGTGGAGGGTCCGAGCGGCGGCGGTGAATGCGCCCCGTTCACAGAGGCTCTCCGGACCCCGACGCAGGTCGCTGCCGACCGCGCCGAGTCACGCCGAGCCCGGTGGGGGAGCGCGGCGGACGGCGGACCGACATGGCGAGTTCGGATTGGAACCTCGATC
>JAKAVH010000022.1 GCA_021827545.1 Thermoplasmata archaeon | reverse complement strand
CTGATGAAACCAGCGATGGTTCTAATAGGTTATGGTGATGGGCCCAGTCGGATTTGAACCGACGACCTCCCGGTTATCAGCCGGGTGCTCCAGCCAAACTAAGCTATGGGCCCCCGCTCGGGGAGGGTGCCTCGGCTTTAGCGTTTTGGGCTTTTCCGTGCGGGCGGCCAACGTCTAGGGCGTGAAGGCACTGCCGGGGGCAGAAACCCACCGACTGTGCCGCCGGACCGGGTCAGCGGCGATAGTCTACCTGCATGGTCACGAATGATCGCCGGCGGACCGCCGGGAGAACGCGAGGGTATTCGGCGCCCCGCACGCCGGGCAATGAGGATTCGCGATGTCCATCAGCGATCCGCAGAAGTTGCATCGGATCTTTACGATCTCCCGGACGACCTGCTCGACGATCACGGGCGTGCGCTCGGGAAGTGCACGGAGGAGCCGCCCCTCGGAAACCTGCCCTTGCGCCCGGCGAGTCGCCCACTCCTGGCGTCCCGCCCGGCGGGCCGCCTCGATCTCCTGAGCCACACCCGGCGGGTCCGCCACGTGGAATCGCAGGGTGCCGGCGTTCTCTTCGAAGTCCTCCGAGAGCTCCAGGTACCGGCCGAAGAGCACCCTTGGCCCGGCGAGATTATAGAAGAAGAAGCTGGAGCCGAGATGCCACTCGCTTCTCGCGAAGAGCTCCGTGCGGTACCAGATGTTGATGAGGCGAAGGTTGGTCATGACCAGATACCCCCGTCCGGTCTTCCAGGCCCGGCGTATCCGCTCTCCGGTGAGAAGTCCGACCAGTTCGTACGCCGCCCGAGGGAGCGGGTCCGGCGTGGTAGTGGTGTCGGGCGGGACCGGCAGCGGGCCCGGGGGCTCCACGGGAGCGGCATCGCGCCCTTCGGCTATCTTCTTTCGCTCCGATGCTCACCGCTCTCTAGGTCTGAGAACCGACTTCGGCTCCTGGGGCCGGCGGTGGGGAACCGGCGGGTACGCGCGGTACGGCGGCCGAGGTTTCCCCGGAGATTTTCGGACGGTTCCGGCTCCAGTTCCGTCACGGGTAAAAGTCTCGTACGGCTTCCCCCACCATGGACCGGGCCGCCGGATCGACGAGCTCTGCGATCCTGCGCCGGGAGCGCGAGGATCCGGAGCTCCTCGAGCGACTCGTCGGCTCGCTCCAAGGCAGTCTCGAGAGGGAGTACGGGGAGCTCGGGAGGCGTCAGTTCCATGCACTCCGAGAGCAGGCCGGCGCCGGCGACCTCGAGCGATGGATCTGGCGGCACCCCTCGGGGGCGCAGGGGATCGCCTATGGTCAGGAGCGCGAGGGGGGGATCCGCCTTTTTGGAGTGTGGGTCTCGGCTCCGGCGGCCACGAGCGTGCCGGCGCTCCTCGAGGACCTCTCCCGAGAACGCGAGAAGCCGATCGACATCGTGACCGACCTTATCGCCGGGTTCTCCCGAGGAGAGCAGCGAGCGTGGTTCCTCCCGAAGGGGTACTGGCATCGGGCGAAGGTCCTCCTGCGGAGACCGGGAGCCCTCCCACCTCCCCCTTCCCCCAACCGAACGGAGATCCGACCGATCCGACCCGAGGACTTTGACGCGCTCGTCGACGTGTACGCCCGGGCGTACACCGAACGGCCGGGGGAGTTCTGGGTCATCTCGGCCCCCCTACCGGTCGAAGACGCCGGGCGCTCGCTCTCCGCCCACCTTGCCTCCGGGGGTGCCTGGGACCCGCACTTCTCCCCCGGCGCTTCCTTCGTCTGGGACCGGGCCGGAGTCCTCCTGGGGGCCGTTCTGGTCGAGCAGGGACCGTCCGGCTCCGCCTACGTCTCCGACCTCATCGTGGAGCCGACGGTCCATCGTCACGGGATTGGTCGCGCGCTCCTCGAGCGGGCCCTCGCGGCCCTTGCCCGAGAAGGCGCGGGCCCGGTAGATCTCGCCGCGATACGGTTCGGAGCGCCGTACCGGCTCTACGTCTCCCTGGGGTTCCGCGAGGTCGGGTCCGCCACCGGAAGTCTGGACGGCGTCTGGGTGCGAGGACCGGACCCGACCGGCAGGGGAGATCCGGACTGAGGATCCGGTCCGGAGACCTCCGCGGTGCGGGCCCGGCGCGGCGGCGCCTACCGGAACCGTACGTCGGGTGCTCCGACGGGGGGAACAACCGGCGAATCTCCGTGAGGTCGCGAGGTCCGCGGCGCGCGGGGTTCCGAGGGCCCGCTCGGCGGGCGGAAGCGGTTCCTCGGCAGCGGCGGGTGGGTCCAGGAGAACCGGCCCTGCCGAGAGCGCGGACCGGTCAACTGGGCCAGCGATCCGGCGAGCCCCGAAATCGCCTGAAAGCTCTCCGGGTGGAGCGAAACGTCGCGGAAGCTCCGAAACCACTCGTCGAGGAGTCCTAGCCAAGACCCGCCCGGCGCCGGGGCGCTCCGCCGAAACCGCGGGTGCGCGTCGAGCCACGCGCCGACCCGTGCGGTGACGAACTCTTCGGGCCGGTCGAGGAAGAGATACAGGGTGATGGTCGGGCAGGTCGCCTCCTCAATTCCGCGCAGGAAGACCAAGAGTTCGTGCGGTGAGCGCTTGGGGTCCGGCACGCGGGGCACGACCTCCTCGTGGCGGGCGAGAGCACCCAGGAGCGCCGTCGGCAATCCCTGCCGCTCCGTGTCCCCATCGCCGCCGCTCGGATCGGGGTCCGTCCGCGGATGACTCGGCGGTTCGCCCCCCATGCTCTCGTCGCAGACGCCGACTCCGAAGATCGCCGCCGACGCCGGGCTGCCGAGGTAGAGGCCGAGCACTTCGACCCACGAAACCGGGGTGGCGCCGTCCGGATCGGGAGATGGAAGCGCGGAAAAGGCCAGCCCGTGGGAGCGCCAGACCCGGTGGACCAGCATGTGGTTGATCTGCAATGCGCGGGCGAGGCTGCGGGTCGTCCACCGCGGCCCCGAGGGAGGCTTCTCCTCGCGGGTCGTGCGGACGATGCGGTCCACGAGCTCGGTCGGGACCCTGAGCCCAGGGCCCGCACGCGGCGCGTCGCGTCGGATCCCTTCCACCCGGGTCACGACGAAGCGATGCCGCCACCGGCCCACGGTCTCGGGATGCACCCCCAAGGCCATGGCGATCGAGCTGTTCGGTGCGCCGTCGGCCGCGAGGAGGACCACCTGCGCACGGAGCGAGAGCCGGTCGGTGGGGGGCCGGTGCCGAACCCATTCCTCGAGCTCGGCTCGCTCGGCCTTGGCGAGCTCGACCCGTGGGGCCCTCCGCACGTGGCCTCCCGAACGGTTCCCGGCTGATAAACCCCGCGAGACGCCGGGGCAGGTCTAAAACCGGGCGATGCTGCCGGTGGCCAAAGCCCGGCGCTCGAAATAGGCCCAGGAGGCCATGGCGAGCCCGAGCGACACCGCGGCCGCGAGGGCGACCGCGCCCCAGAGTATCACAACGGCGCCGAGCGGCTCGCCGGAGAGGACGGCACGGATCGCGGCGA
>JAKAVH010000017.1 GCA_021827545.1 Thermoplasmata archaeon | reverse complement strand
CGGCGTCCGCATCCTTCGACGCTACGGTCCACGGGAGTCGACTCTGGGGATGGGAGCCCGCGGTCGTCCCGAATCCGTGCGTTGACCAAGCCGGAAAGGCACGCAGGTCGACGGCGCCCGGGAGATTGGCGCTGGGAACGAATGTAGCGAGACTGTGTGAAAAGTCGTACATAGGTTTATCCGGCAGTACTACTCTCATAGAGCCATCATGGCTCGTGTCGTGCACCTCGAGGCGAAGACCAAGCTGACCGTCGACAACATCGTCGGGTTCATCCGGCGCCCCGTGGTCCCCCACGGGACGGGGGCGAAGGTCACCTGCCCGAAGGAGTTCCTCGGGAAGACCGTCTTCCTCGTCATCACCCACGAGGAGTGGCCCGAGGACCGACCTCGGCGACGGAGGCAGGCGTGAGCGGGTACATCGCCAGCCTTCCCCGCCGCCAGAAGATTCTCTTCCCCGACACCCTCGACGACTACGTCACGGACGACAACCCGGTTCGGTTCCTCGATGCCTTCGTAGACTCGCTCGACCTCGCCCGGCTCGGGTTCACTCACGCGGAGCCTCCCGAGACCGGCCGGCCTCCGTATCGGCCGAGCGACCTCCTCAAGCTCTACCTCTACGGTTACCTCAACAAGGTCCGCTCCAGCCGACGACTCGAGAGGGAATGTCAGCGGAACGTCGAGGTGATCTGGCTGATGCGCAAGCTCGCCCCGGACTTCAAGACGATCGCCGATTTCCGCAAGGACAACGTCGACTGTATCCGCCCCCTCTTCCAGGCCGTCGTGGGGTTCTGCAAGGAGCTTCAGTTGTTGGACAGCGATCGGGTGGCCATTGACGGGAGCAAGTTCCTCGCGGTGAACTCGAAGGACCGGCACTTCGACCCGGACAAGTTGCGGGACAAGCTGAAGCGGATCGAGGAGAAGGTCGAGCGATATCTGCGCGAGCTCGACGAGAACGACGCGAAGGAGGAGGGGGAGGTCCCCTTCCCCTCGCGCGTAGCGAACCTGAAGGAGAAGATCGCGCAGCTCAAGGAACGCCAGGCGAAGTACGAGGGCTACCGGGAGCGGATGGCTCGAACGGGCGAGACCGAGATCTCGCTGACCGACCCCGACAGTCGAATGATGAAATGCAACGACCACCTGGACCTCGCCTACACCGGTGAGATCGCCGTGGAGGTCCGGAACAAGCTGATCGTCGCTTACGATGTCACCAACGATGCGGTCGACCACCATCAACTCGCACCGATGGCCCAGAGTGCCCGCGAGGCGCTCGGGGTCGAGCGCCTGCGGGCCATCGCCGACAAGGGGTTCTTCGACAGCGAACAGATCGGCCGATGCGTAGAGAACGGCATCACACCCTACGTTCCTGAACCCGAGAAGGCGAAGGGCGTCGCCGAGAGGGAGGGAATCGCTCCGGAGTTCTACGCCGACAAGTTCGTCTACGATCCTTCCACGGACACGGTCCTCTGCCCCGCCGGGCATCGAATGGTCCTTCGATCCGTATCGACCCAGCCGCGGCGCCAACGTCCCGACGGCTTGGTCATTCGGCGTTACGCGACGGATCGCTGTTGCTCGTGCCCCCACTTCATGACCCGATGTACTCGCAATCCCCGAGGGCGTTGGATCACCCGCTCGGTCTATGCGGAGACGGTGGAGGCGATGCGCGCTCGAATGAACAGTCCCGAGGGACGGGAGGTCTTCGACCTACGGAAGTCGACCGTCGAGCATCCGTTCGGGACGATGAAGCGAGGGTTCGACCAAGGGTATCTGCTGTTGAAAGGGCTGCGGAAAGTGACCGGGGAACTCGGCCTGACGATGCTGGCCTACAACCTGAGGCGAATCTTCAGCCTGGTAGGGGTCCGAGGACTGAGGGACCAGCTGGACGCTCGGGCGAAGCGGTTGGCGCGAGCAGGTTGAAGGGAGGCCGCATCCTCGGCGGAGCAGCGAGACACATCGGCTCAGCGCCCCGTCTCTACTTTTCACACGGTCTCTAGCACTTCGTGGCCAGTCCCTGGGCCTCGGCGAACCCATCGGACGGGTACCGTGAGGGGGAGTTCACTCCCGCTCGGCCACTCGCTGAGAGCCCGCGTCCGCTCCGCCCCCGATCGAGATATATCTACGCACGCGCGCGCGTTCGAGCAGCGACACCGGCCGGTGCCCGGGAAACGGGGGCCGGTGTCGTCCGGTGCCACAAGGGACAACGCCCCGTGCCGCTTGGTGCCGCTACGGAGCCGAGCCGGTGTCGGCCCGGTGCCGACGGCGAACCCTCGCGATGCGATGGTCTCCGACTCCGAGCCGGTCGCGGATCGCGTCTCGCTTGGTACCGAGGGAGAGGAGCCGGGCGATCTCGCGGTCGAGGGCGAGCTCGGCCCACGGCTTGCCCCGATTTCCCTTGACCCGGGCGAGATCGAGCTGACGCGTCCGGACCTGGGCCTCGGTCGCGCCGCGCACGCCGTACAGCACCGCCCTGGTCTCCTCGCCGGAGGGGGCGCGAGGTCGATCTCGCGCTCGGCGTTGCCGTGTTGCCGCGTGTGGCGTAGCGCATGGGGCCAGCGTGATGTGGCGCGCTCTCTCACGCGCGCGCGAGGGGGGAAGGATCCGGCCCGGACGAGGACGCACCGGACGAGTGGACGAGATGGGCTCTCAGGCGTACGACGCGGTGCGGGCCTACCTTGAGGGACGTGCAGATTGCGCGGACGGTCTTGCCATCGCGCAGGGCGGCGAGGGACCCTATGCTATCCGCTATTCAGGTGCCAGCATGATGCCGCGCGAGCTCCCACGCGCGCGCGAGGAGGGTCTGTGGTGGTGGTGGCAGCGGCGACCCCTCCATATATCTCTCACGCGCGCGCGAGGGGGGAAGGGTCCGGCCCGGACGAGGACGAGCCGGACGAGTGGGCGAGATAGGCTCTCAGGCGTACGATGCGATGCGTGCCGACCTTGAGGGACGCGCAGATCGCGCGGACGGTCTTGCCCTCTCGAAGAGCAGCCAGGATCGCGGCGTCCCCCTCGGCGTGGGCCTTCGTCTCCTTCGCCACCCACCAGACGCGAGCTCGGTACTGCTCGGCGAGAGACGCCCGTCGCTGGGCTCGCAGGGCCCTGAGATCGGCGCTCGTCTTGGCGAGGATCGCGCGGAGCTCGGCAGGACTCGGGGCGTCGGGCACAGGGTGAGTGGGGGTACGCGCGACGGAAGTCACTGACCCACTCTCCCCCTTGGCGCTCCGGTGACATGACTCGTCCGGACGAGCGGGACGAGCGGACGAAGACGAGTCGGTCATGCGCTCGTCCCCCGGTCGGGGATGCATCGTCGGCGGTGCCGGCTCAGGTTGTCCCGTCTCACCGTGAGGCCGCACCGGGGGCAGGGAGCGCGCTCCGCCCCCGACCAGGCCGAGGAGCGGTCGGGAGAGGCGGCGGCGGGGTCCCCTCCTCCGCTCGAAGCGAGAGAGAGTGGCGGCGGTGGGCGAAT
>JAKAVH010000161.1 GCA_021827545.1 Thermoplasmata archaeon | reverse complement strand
GAGGAACCGCGGCGTCGCGGAGGTGATCGGGTAGTAGACCGTCGAGAGGAAGATGACGAACAGCTGGAGGAACGACTGGATCGTGAAGTAGGCGTTCGCCGAGCGGAGGCGGCTCCCGAGCGCGATGAGGAGGCCCGCGAAGAAGATGCCGCCGAGCGCGACGGTGACGAGCACGATGACGACCCCGCTCGCGGAGAGCGCCGCGATCCCGATGAACGGGAGGCCGACCAGCACCATCACGCCGACGCCGACGAGCGCGAAGAGGAGGGTCGTGAGAACAAGCCCGCCGAGGTACTCCGAGCGGAGGAACGGGCCGGAGAAGATCTGCTCGGTCATCGCCCAGCGTCGGTCGAGCCAGAACAGGTTCCCCGAGACGACGCCGCCCGTGATCATCTGGAAAGCGACCATCCCAGGGACCAAGAACGCGGTGTACGACGACCCCCCGGTCACGTCGGAGGAGATGATCGCGCTGAACATCGTGCCGAGGACGACGATCGTCACGGCGGGCTGGCCGAACCGGATGATGATGGTGAGCGGGTCGAGGTTCGACGAGAAGTTCCGGACGACCAGGCGAAGGACGGGCGGAAGCTTCACGGCCCGACGCCTCCGAGGGCCGGCCCGCGGACGCTCGGCCGGTCGTCGCCGTCGCCTCCGTCCCCGCCGTCCGGCTCCTCGAGACCCTCGATGAGGCCGAGGAACGCCCCTTCGAGGGTCGCCTCCTCCACGGCGAGCCGCTCGATGTCGAGTCCGTGGCGTTGGACCCACTGGCTCAGCCAGGGGAGCGTCTCCTCGACCCGCGCGACGCGCAGCGTCACCGCGGGCTCGAGCGGCGGGAGCCCGGGAGGCGGCGGGACTACGGAGCCCCCGCGCGCGCCGAGGTCCCGTTCGAACTCGGCCCGGAGTGTCGCCGAGAGCGGGGTCGTGAACGTCACGGAGATCTCGCGGAGACCCATGTGGCGTCGCTTGAGCCCGTCCGGGGTGTCCCAGGCGACGAGCCGGCCCAGGTGGAGGACCGCGATGCGGTCGCAGAGGAGGTCCGCCTCGTGCAGGATGTGCGTCGTGAAGACCATCGACAGGCCCTGGCGGGCCCGCTCCCGCAAGTACCGAAGGATCCGGCGGCGCGCGATCGCGTCGAGACCGACCGTCGGCTCGTCGAGGAAGAGGATCTCCATGTCGTGCATCAGCTCGCGGGCGACCTGGAAGCGGCGTCGCTCGCCCCCCGAGAGCGCCCACGGCCGTCGGCGACGCGCCTTCTCAAGCTCGAACAGCTCGATCATCTCCTCGGCGCGGCTCTTCGCGATCTCCCGAGGAACGCCCCACAGGAAGGCGTAGAGGAGGAGGTTCCGCTCGACGGTCACGAAGTCCAGCGATTCGGCCTGCAGGACGACCCCGAGGCGCGACCGGAGCGCGCGGCCCCCGGTCCGGAGGTCGTGGCCGAGGACGATCGCGGTCCCTTCCGTCGGCGGCAAGAGCGTCGTCAGCATCCGCACCGTCGTCGTCTTGCCCGCGCCGTTGCGTCCGAGCAGCCCGAGCACCTCGCCGCGGCGCAGCTCGAAGGTGAGGTGGCGGACGGCAAAGCGGCCCGGCGCGTAGGCGTGCCCGAGGTCCCGGGTCTCGAGGACGACGTCGGAGGAGCTGCTCATCAGAAGGCGGGCCCCAACCTCGGCCGTTCCTTTACCGTTTCCATCCTACGGACCGGCCGCCGGACGGCCGAGCCCGCGGGCTGCGACTCGCGGTATTGGATTAAATAGGCGCACCCGCCTCGGCTCGCTCGATGTCCGACGCTACCCGGCAGCTCACCCTCTTCGTCCGCTCCAAGAAGGCCGTCACGACGTTCTACCGCCCGATCCAAGGCGCGACCACGGGCTCCGCGGCGGTGCCGCCGGGGGGCGCGATGGGAACATCCGCGACCCCGACCCGGGGGGCCGACGACGCCGAGCTGATCGCCGACAGCCCGGTGTACTTCCTGTCGGACGACCAGGCCCGGTGCGCCGCGCTCGTCGAAGAGTTCGCCCGCCGCCGAGGCTACGACCTCAAGGTCGTCGACATCGAGCGGGCCGGCCGACTCGAGCGGATGGTCGCGGAGCACCTCAAAGGCGTCCAGACGTTCCCGGTCCTCCTCGCGCCGAACGGCCGCCGGCTCGAAGGGATCGACGCGTTCACGGAAGAAGCGATCGCCGAGCTGATGCCGACGGAGCTCAAGGGCGTCGTCCGTGCGTTCACCTACCTCAAGGTCCGCGGCGGTCAGTTCGACCAGATCCGCGCGCAGCTCGAATCGCTCGCGCCGGTCAAAGAGATGCACTTTCTGACCGGCGACTGGGACGTCTTCTTGGTGCTCGAGTTCCGGGAATCGGCGGCGGGAAAGCGCCAGGTCCTCGACTTCGTGACCGAGAAGATCCGGGGGATCCCGGAAGTGATCGACACGTCGACGCTCGTGCCCGAGTGGTCGGTCACGAAGTTCCCGCTGCTCACGAGCGAGCGGGAAGCTTCGCGCGCCGCCGCGTCCGGCGGCGGCCCCGGTACGCCACGCTCGGCACCGTAGGCGCCTCGCGGCCGGGCTCGGGAGAGCCGTAGAGCGCCTCGACCGTCGCGGGATGCTCTTCGAGCCAGCGGACGCCGTCGATGTACGCGGCGAACGTCTCGAGCGAGGTGAACAGCGGGAGGCCGAGCTCGACGCTGCGGCGCCGGAGCACGTACTCGTCCTCGAGCATCCGCTCGAACTTTTCCTGCGTGAGCGACGACGGGACGTTGAGCAAGAGGTCGATCTCCCCCTGGTCGAGCGCCGTGAGGACGTTCGGCTGCCGGGCCGGCTCGCTCACCTTGTGGAGCACGCGCACGCCCCGGATCCCGTGCTCGCGCAGGTAGTTCGCCGTGTCCTCGGTGGCGGCGAGGCGGAAGCCGGCCTCCCGCGCCCGTCGGGCGATCGGCAAGAGCTCCGCCTTCAGCCGAAGCCCGCCGACGCTCACGAACGCGGTTCCGCCCGGGCGCGCGAGCGGCACGCCGGTCGCGACGAGCGCCTTGACGAGCGCGTCGCTGAACGTCGGGCCGAAGCAGGCGACCTCGCCGGTCGACTGCATCTCGACGCCGAGGACCGGGTCCGAGCCCGCGAGCTGCAAGAACGAGAACTGCGGCACCTTGACGCCCCAGCGGTTCGGCGGGAGCGGTGCGAGGCCCGTCCGGGAGAGCGGCCGACCGAGCATGGCGCGCGCCGCCTCCCGCAACAGCGGCACTCCCGTCGCCTTCGCGAGGAACGGGAGCGATCGGCTCGCGCGCAGGTTGAGCTCGATGATCTGGTAGTCGCCGTCGCGGACGAGGAACTGGACGTTGAACGGCCCGCGGATCGCGAGCCGGCGGGCGAGCCGTTCGGCGGCGTCGATCAGCCGCTGCTGGACGGCGGCGGGGGTGTGGCGGGGCGGCAGGCAGAAGATCGCATCGCCCGAATGCACGCCGGCGCGCTCGACGTGCTCGAGGATCCCGGCGACGAGCGTCCGCTCGCCGTCGGAGATGGCGTCGAGCTCGATCTCGTCGGCCCCTTCGACGAACTTCGTCAGGACGACCGGATGCTCGGGCGAGACCCGGGCCGCCTCGTTCAGGAACCGGGCGAGATCGTGGCGGCCGGCGATCACCCGCATCGCCTGCCCGCTCAGGACGTAGCTCGGGCGGACGAGGACCGGGTAGCCGACCAGGTCGGCGAACGCGCTCGCCTCGTCGACGGTCGTGAACGCCTTCCACGCGGGCTGCGGGATCTGGAGCGACTCGAGCAGACCGGCGAACCGCGCGCGGTCCTCGGCGAGGTCGATCGAGGCGGACGCCGTGCCGAGGATCGGCGCTCCGATCGCGTGCAACAGCGGGGTCAGGTTCTGGGCGAGCTGGCTTCCGACGCAGGTGACGATGCCGCGGAACCGCTCGAAGTCGAGGATGTCCCGCACCCGCTCGAGCGTGATCTCCTCGAAGTACAGCCGGTCCGACCGGTCGTAGTCGGTGCTGACCGTCTCCGGATTCGAATTGAGCAGCGCGACGCCGCCGACCCCCTCGGCCTTGAGGCCGTCGACGAGGTTCATCGTCGACCAGTCGAACTCGACGCTCGAGCCGATGCGGTACGGCCCGGCGCCGAGCACGAGCACCGAGTCGTTCGCCATCGGTTCGACGTCGTCGGCGTCGGCGCGGTAGGTCAGATAGAGGTAGTTGGTCGTCGACGGCCACTCCCCGGCGAGCGTGTCGATCATCCGGACGCGCGGCCGGACGCCGAGCGCGAGGCGGCGCCGGCGGACCTCCTCCTCGTCGACGCGGCTCGCCCGCGCGATCGCACGATCGGAAAAGCCGAGCTCCTTCGCGGTGCGCAACAGATCGGGCGGGATCTCGCCGCCCGGGGCCGATTGGAGGGCGCGGTGGGTCCGCTCGACCTCGGCGAGCTGCTCGACGAACCAGCGGTCGATGTACGTCACGGCGGCGATCGTCGCGGGGTCGATGCCGGCCCGCAGCGCCTCGAGCACGCGCGTGAGGATCTCCGGGGTCGGGCTCGCGAGGTCGGCGAGGATCGCGTCCCGGCCGCGCACCTCCGTGGGCGGAACAAGGTCGGCCCTCGGGTCGCTCATCCGCACCGCCTTCAGCATCGCTTCCGGGAACGACGCCCCGACGCCCATCACCTCGCCGACGCTCTTCATCGACGGGCCGAGGCGCCGGTCGGCGCGCGCGAACTTGTCGAGGTCCCACCGGGGCAGCTTCACGACGACGTAGTCGAGCGCCGGCTCGAAGCACGCGGTCGTCACGCCCGTGACGCGGTTCTTGAGCTCGGGAAGCGTGTAGCCGAGCGCGAGCTTCGCGGCGACGTACGCGAGCGGGTAGCCCGTCGCCTTGCTCGCGAGCGCGCTCGAGCGCGAGAGCCGCGCGTTGATCTCGATCGCGTAGTACTCCTCGCTCGTCGGGTCGAGGCAGAACTGGATGTTGCACTCGCCGACGATCCCGCAGACCTCGACGGCGCGCAGCGCCGCCTGCCGGAGCATCTGGTACTCCTCGTCGGTGAGCGTCTGGCTCGGCGCGATGACGATGTTGTCGCCGGTGTGCACCCGCATGCTGAGGACGTTCTCCATGTTGCAGACGGTGAGCGCGTTGCCCCGGCGGTCGCGCACGACCTCGTACTCGAGCTGCTTGAACGTCCCGACGTACCGCTCGAGCAACACCTGGCCGACGGGACTCGCCCGGAGCCCCCGGCCGACGACGTCGGCGAGCTCCTCGGGCGTGCGCGCGATGCCCCCGCCGCGGCCGCCGAGCGTGTAGGCGACGCGCACCATCACCGGGTAGCCGAGCACCTCGGTCGCCGCCCGGGCCTCCTCGAGGGAGTAGACCGCCCGGCTCGGCAACGTCGGGACCTTCGCCCGGGCCATCGCCTGGACGAACTTCGCGCGATCCTCGGTCGCCCGGATCCCCGCGAGCGGCGTGCCGAGGACCCGGGTCCCCGTGCGCCGGAGCGCGCCGCGGTCGGCGAGGCCGACGCCGCAGTTGAGGGCGGTCTGGCCGCCGAAGCTCAGCAGGAGCCCGTCGGGCTTCTCCGCGGCCAGGATCGGCTCGACGAACGACGGCACGAGCGGCTGAAAGTACACCCGTCCGAGCCGCGGCGGGTCGGTCTGGAGCGTGGCGATGTTCGGGTTCACGACGACCGTGTAGACGCCTTCCTCCTCGAGCGCCTTGAGGCATTGGCTGCCGGAGTAGTCGAACTCGCCCGCCTCGCCGATCTTGAGCGCGCCCGAGCCGAGCAGCACGACCTTGCGGGGGAGACTCGGCGTCATGCGCGTCGCCTCACCTTGCGCGCGAACTCGTCGAAGACGAACGACGCCTCGCGCGGTCCCGGATGGCCTTCGGGGTGGCCTTGGAGCGCGAGCGTGCGGCCCCGGCGGTCCTTCAGGCCCTCGAGCGTACCGTCGTCCGGGTTCGTCGCCCAAGGGACGAGGTCGGCGCCGGCGAGGCTGCTCGGGTCGACGGCGTAGCCGTGGTTCTCGCTCACGATCAGCGCCCGGCCGTCCGGGAAGCGGACCGTCTTGTTCTGCCCGCGGTGGCCGAACTTGAGCTTGAACGTGGCGGCGCCCCGGCTCAGGGCGAGCAGCTGGTGGCCGAGGCAGATGCCGAGGGTCGGCAGCGCGCGGACGCTCGGTCGCCGGAGCTCCTCGATCGTCGTCGCCCACTGCACCGGGTCGCCCGGACCGTTCCCGACCAGCAAGCCAGCGACCCGCCGCCCATCGTACCGATCGGGCACCGGCTGGTCGTACGGGAGCCGCAGCACCGAGAGCCCGCGGTCGAGCAGGTTGCGGATGATGCTCGCCTTGACGCCGCAGTCGAGCAGCGCGACGACCGGTCCCCCGTTCCGGGCGATCAGGGTCGGCTCCTTCGGCGACACCTCGAGCATGTACGGTTCGGTCCCGTAGGCCGGGGCGGCGTCCATCGCCCGTCGCAGCTCTTGGTCGGTCGGCGCCCGCCCCGCCGGGTGGACGTCGACCACGCCTCGGAGGACCCCGTGCGCCCGCAGCCGCTCGGTGAGGCGGCGCGTGTCGACCCCGACGACGCCGGGCACCCCTTCGGCGCGAAGCCAATCGTCGAGCGACCGGCCGCTCTGCCAGTGATGGGGAGCGGTGACCCCCCGGACGACGAGCGCGCGGACCTGGATCTCGTCGCTCTCGAAGCCGACGGGGAGCCCGTCGGCGTCTCGCACCCCGGCGGGCGGCACCCCGTAGTTGCCGAGGAGCGGGTAGGTGAACGTCAGGATCTGGCCCCGGTACGACGGGTCGGTGAGCGACTCGACATAGCCGACCATGCCGGTCGTGAAGACGACCTCGCCGACCCGCCGGGCGGAAGCGCCGAGCCCGCGGCCGTCAAAGCGCGTTCCGTCCTCGAGAAAAAGGGTCCCCCCGAGCGCGCTCGGCTCCTCGGAAGGCGGTGCGGGCAAGAGAACCCGAACCGTCCGAGCCCGTCGAAACTTTAAGCGTTGCGCGTTCGCGCGGCGCTCCGGGCCGTCGGCCGGCGCGGGACGGCGCGTCGAGCCCAAGGAGAACGGCAACGACCCGAGCCGTCGGTCCGTCGGGGGCGGCGAGGGGGGAGGCCTCATCTCCCTCGACGGAGTGGTCAACGTCGCGATGCCCGGATTCCCTCGGCTGAAGCCGTCGTACGACTTCGTGGTCGCCGGCGCGGGCCACGCGGGACTCCAGGCCGGGCTCAAGGCCGGCCTGCTGATGCGCACCGCCTGCCTGCTCGATCGCGGCCGCAAGTACAGCCGGTCGTACTACGCGCCGAAGATGGATAATATTCCGGGATTCCCGGACGGCATCTCGGGCCACGCGCTCCTTGACCTCCAGGTCGAGGCGGTCCGCCGCCTCGAGTCGCGCGTCGGCTACTTCACGCCCGCCCGGGTCACGGCGATCGTCCGCGAGGGGGAGGGGTACGCGACGACGTTCGAGTGGCTGGCGGCGACCCACACCGTCCGGTCGAAGGCGGTGATCTTGGCGCTCGGCGTCGTCGACCGGATGCCCGAGATCGACGGGAAGATCGACGGGATCTTCCCGTGGGCGAACCAGGCGCTCGTCGACTTCTGCCTCTTGTGCGACGGCCACGAGCTCACGGGCCGCACGGTCGCCGTGCTGGGCGATGACGCCTTCGCGGCCCGGACCGCGCTCGACCTGTTCGACTTCGAGGTCGCGTCGGTCGAGGTGCTGACGTTTGGGCGGCCGTTCCTCGGGGGCGTGGCGCCGGCCGAGCGCGCGGCGCTCCAGTCGGCGCTCGACGCGCGGGGCGTCCGGGCGGTGGAGACGCCGGTCGTCGGGTACGACGGCCTCCGGGAGAAGCGCTTCGGGGTCCGGTTCGCCGACGGCACGACCCGCACGTACGACCGGGGCTTCAGCGCGCTCGGCTGGTACGACCTCCATCAGGAGATCCCGCGGTCGCTCGGGTGCGCGTTCGACCCGGACGGCTACGTGATCACCGACGACGATGGTCGGGTCCTTTCGGCGTCGACCCACGAACCGATCCCCGGGCTGTACGCGGCCGGCGACCTCCGCAACGGCTGGAACCAGATCCCCGAGGCGTGGGCGACGGCCGAACGCGCGGTGATCCACGCCTTCTCCAGTTATCTGGACTGAGCGCGAGAAGCGGAGCCGACGGCCTAGCGGCCGAGCGGGGCGGCCGCCGCGGAGATCCCGCCCGCCGGTCCGGTCGCGGCGCCCTTCACGTCCAAAAGCCGCGCGAGGGCGTACAGGTCGCTCGCCACCGCGCTCGCCCCGGCGGCTCGGAACCGTTCGGCGGACATCGAGGTCGGCTCGGACGGGTCCGGCAAGACCGCGTAGAAGCGCGCGCGGGCGCGCGTCGCGCACTCCGCGTCGATCAGGTGGTCGCCGACGTACAGCGCGCGGTCGAGCGGCACGCCCATCTCGCGGAGCAATAGGTGGAGCGCCTCCGGGGACGGCTTTTCGGGCCCGGGCATCGAGCGGGCCCTCAAGTACGGGAAGTACGCCGCGAGGTGGGTCGCGGCGAGGGCGGCCCGGCAGAACGCCTCGGAGCTGCGGGTGAGCACCCCGAGCCGAAAGCCGCGCTCCGCGAGACCGTGGAGGAGTTCGGGGGCGCCCGGTCGAACGCGAGTGCGGGGCAGCGCCTCCAGCTCGAGGGAGTCGAGACGCCGACGGAACTCCGCCTCGAACCGGTAGACGAGCCCTTCGCCGCCCGCCAATCGGCCGAGCTCGTCCCGGGCCGTCTCGACGATCCGGTGGATCGGTTCCCCCGGCGACAATCGCCCGGGGGGGACGCCGTAGCGCTCGGCGAGACGGACGACCTCTCCCCGCATCCGCCCGAAGTCGTGGTGCGAGAGGACGAGCGTCCCGTCTAGATCGAAGACGATGCCGAGGAACGGCTCGAGGAATCGGGGCTCGTGGTCGCTCGACAGCGGCATCGCATCGGGGGCTTCGTGTTCGGCTAGGCCGGGAACCTAAGGTAAGCCTTTGCGTCCAGTGGCAACGGCGGTCGGCGCGGGATCACGGCGGCCCGGCGAGATGGGGGACGATGCCGTACCACGCCGACCGGCCCTTGTCGAACGTCGTGCCGCACTGGTAGCAGAAGAACAGGCGGACGGGGGGCTCCGGCGGCTCGCCTTCCATCGCTTGCCCGCAGACCGGGCAGCAAAGCTTCTCCCCGATCTCGGGAAGGCCGTACCAGCGGTCGCGCTTTTCGTCGAAGACGACCCCGTCGACGGCGCAGACGTGCATCGGGAACGGCACGTCCCGGCCTCGGGGGCTCGCCATCGCGCGGCCGCAGACCGGACAGAACATATTTCTCCGGGAGCGGCCGGAGGGAATGAGCCTATCGCGTCCACCGTCCCGTCCGCGCTACGGGCGGCGCAGGGTGACGATCGATTCCCGCAGCCGAAAGTTGCGTCGCTGGCCCGACCGGCGCTCGCGGGCGATGTCGATCCGTTCGATCGACCAGCCGTTCCGCTCGGCGAGCCGGGCGAGCAACAGGTCACCCGGGATGTAGACCCCGGCCATCAAGGAGTCGCCGACGACCAGCACGAACCGACCGTTCGGACGGACCGCTCGGCCGACCCGAGCGAGCACGGGCGCGAGGTCGGCGAAGTACCGCCGGACGATCGCGTGCATGTCGGCGCGGCGGTACGTCCGCTTCGCCGCGACGTTCGCGGCGAGCCGATCCGTGATCTCCGCGAGCCACGGGTCTTCCCCGACCGCGGGCGCCGCGAGGAACGGGGCGGCGTCCGGCCGCCCGAGGTTGTCGCAGGCGACCTCGGCCGACCGCAACCGAGCGAGGTCGGCGTAGCTCGTCGCATAGCCGAGCCACGCGAGCTCGAGCTTGTAGTTCATGACGTAGTCCATTCCGTTGACGTACGGCGGGCTGGTGACGGCGAGGTCGACCGACCCGCGGGGGAGCTCGAGCGCCCGCGCGTCGGATTCGATCACGGTCGCCGGCGGTCCCCACCGGGCGCGCTCGCCGTCGAGTAGAGCGAGGTCCGCCTCCCTCTCCGCCACGGCCGACCGGACCCGATCGTACGCCGACCGGTCGTTGTGGCCAGCGCGCCCTCGACGGTACCCGAGGCACGGCGAGCGGTGGAGCCGGCTCACCGGCACCAAACTCCGGGCGAACGCCACGTTCAGCGCTTCGCCGATCGGGTCGCTCCGGTCGGGGCGGCTCGCCACCAGGCGGCGCAGCTCGCCGAGCCGGGCGGGGGGAAATTGACGGCGGGTCTCTCGGAGAAAGACGAGCGGCGCAGCGGCCGATCGACGGGCCCGGGCGATCCAGTCGTCCGCGGCCCGGCCGAGCGCGTACGGGTCGAGCTCGAAGCGCGTCTTGACGCGCGCGGCGAGCGCCGCCGGCGGAAGGAGCTCGACCCCGATCGCCCGGGCGCCAGCTCGACGCGCCTCCACGAGCGTCGTGCCGCTCCCCGCGAACGGGTCGAGGACGGTCCGGCCCGCCCCGATTCCGTGCTCGCTCAACCGCTCCGCGACGAACGCCGCGGAGTACCCCTGGACGTACGGCCACCACCGGTGGACCGGGGCGTCGTGGTTGTCCGAAAACGTGATCGGCCGATCGGCGCGGCCGACGGCGATTCCGTGCTCCCGCTCGAACCGGTCCAGGTAGTCGCCCGGTCCGACAAAGTCGCGGCGCTCCTCGAGCGCTTCGTACTCGCGCAAGAGATACAGCCCTCGCCCCATCCGGACGACGTCGCCCGCGGCTTCGAGCCGGTCGAGGATGCCGCGGACCCCAGCCTCCGGCGTGCGAAGCCGGCTCGCCAACTGCCGGAACGTGGCGCCGGTCGGGCCCGAATCCTCGAGGAGCGCGATCAGCGCGCTCATGGGAGGGGGCGTCTCCGGTCCGTGCGGCACGGCCGCGGGATGCGGCCGGTCCTACAAGTCCGCATCGCCCATCGTCCCCGCCCACCGACCCGCCGCGAGCAGGACGACGCTCGCCGCAAAGGCGGCCCCGGCGGCGTAGAGGTACGGGTACCACGCGCTCTCGATTGCCAGCACCCCGAGCACGAGGTTGGAGGCAAAGAGGCCGAGGCCGCGGTAGGCGCTGAGGGCGCCGAACGCGCGCCCCGCCCTCTCGTCCGGCGAGACGGCGGCGACGAGGGTCGGTTCGAACGTCTCGATCGCCCCGAGCGCGGCGCCGAGGATCGCCGCGCCGACGAGATACGCGAAGACTCCGAGGGAGAGCCCCGCGGCGAGCGCGATGATCGCGGAGCCGGCCGCGGCGGTTAGATAGCCCGCGGTGGCCAGCCAGAGCCGCCGACGGCGGCGCCGCCGACCGAGCCGGAGCCCCGCGAGCGCGGAGACGCCGAGGGTGACGACGAAGAAGAGGACGCCGAACGCGGCGTCGTGCGTGCCTTCCGCCGTCGTGAGGACGGGAAAGCCGATGCTGAACGAGGCGAACCCGTACAGAAGCGTCGCGGCGAAGATCCCCCGGAGGAGCGACCGAGCCGGCGGGCTCCGCGGCGCGTCGACGACGGGCCGCGGTGGCGGGTCGGCCGCTCGGGCCGTCGCCGGGATCGTCCGGCCGATTCGCACCCCGAGCAGGACGAGGGTCGAGACGACGAGCGGCCCGATTGGGACGAGCAGCGCGAGCGAGTAGGAGACGCCTCCCGCGAGCAGCACGAACGCGTAGAGCGCGGCGGTCATCCCACCGCCGACATCGAGCGCGTGGAGGAACCCGAACGCCTCCCCCGTGTGGGCGGGGTCGACCGCCGCCGCGAGCAGCGCCCGCCGCGGCGGCGTGCGCAGGTTGCGGGCCCACCAGCCGGCGACGAGCAACCCGACCGCGACGAGCGGCACGCTCGTGAGGCCGGTGAGCGCGAGGAGCGGAATGAAGGCGTTGCCCGCGACCGCGATGCGCCAGCGGCCGTACCGATCGGCGAGCCGTCCGCCGAGGTAGGCGAAGAGCGCCCCGGGCCCGTAGGCGAGCGCCTGCGAAACGCCGAACAACCAGATCGGCGCACCGAGGTGGACGACGAGGTAGAGCGGAAAGACGGCGAGGACCGCCTGGTAGCCGAGGTCGGCGAAGAACGCCGATAGCGAGATCCGCCAGACGTCCGGAGTCCGCCACGTCGGTGCCGTTCGGGTCGGATCCGGTCCGGACGAATGCATCGCCGAGGATACACCCGGATGGAATAGACGGTTTCTTCAGAGGAACCCGCGGGGGCGCGCCGCACGGTCCGCGCGGAAGAGTCGGAGGGGGAGCCCCGCGACGGCTCCCCCTACGATCGCCGCGCGATTCGTCTCGGCCGAGCGAACCGCGATGGCTTCCCTGGATCCGCGGGGCCACCTAGACCGACAGCCGCCGCCACTGATCGATCCCGTCGCACAGCAGACTGATCGTGAGCCCGAGCCCCACGATCGCGAGGAGGGGGAAGAGGTACATCCACCAATAATCGGCGCCCCCGGGGAAGCTGAACCCCGCGCAGGTGCCGATCGCGAGCAGGTTCCCCCACTCGGGGAAGGCGACCGACGGGAGCGGAGAGGCCGGCGCGAGGTGCGGGATGAAGTAGTCCGGCCCCAAGGTCGACGGGACCAAATAGCCGCCCCCGCAGTTGTAGAACCACGGGAAGACGGCGAGGACGAAGAAGATCGGCGCCACGTCGACCGGTAGTTGCGCGAGCACCGGGCTCACGGAGTTCGGCAGGACGTGCCAGTAGGCGAGGTGGGCGGTCCCGGCGCCCGACGCCCGGGCCGCCTCGACGTACGGTTCGTGCGCGACGACCCGCGCCCGTTCGCGGACGGTGCGTGCTCCCGTCGGCCAGAGGAGGAGGCCGAAGAGTGCGATGAAGAGGGGGAGATTCCCCTGGGACGGGTCGAGGAGGGTGAGCCCGGCATAGACCGCGACGACGAGGAAGAACGACGGGATCGCCCCGATGGAATCGCTAACGAAAGTGATCAGCGCATCGGCCCAGCCGCCCTCCGACAGGCCGGCGACGACCCCGAAGCTAAGCGCGAGCGTCGCGTCGATCGCCAGGATCGCGAGGACGATCGCCAGATCCCACGGCGTGGCCTGCCAGACCGCTCGGAATACGTCCGCGCCGAGACCCGACACGACGCCGAACGGATGCGCCCACGACGGGCCGATCGGGTGGAACGGCGGCACCCACGCCGGGTTCGTGGCGATCGTGCCCCACGATCCCCAGTAGACGACCAAGGCGCTCAGCGCGGCCCCGACGTACACGAGAGCGAGCGAGGCGCCGATCCACAGTTCCGCTCCCGGCGGCCGGCGCGCCCACTGCGCGCGCCAGCCCACTCGCCTCCGCCCGTTCTCGGCTGCCGATCGCGGACGGACCGGGAAGGACGTCACCGGGCGAACCTCCCGCGCGGGTCGAGCCGCGCCGCCGCGAGGTCAATGACCAAGACCGCGACCACGACGAACGCCGCCAGGACGAAGACGAGGGCCTCGAACGGAACGTAGTCCGCCTGGCTCAGCACGCTCAGGGTGATGAACCCGATCCCCGGGTCGCTGAAGAGGCCCTCGACGACGAACTGCGCGCCGAGGTATCCCGGGATCGTGAGGGCAAAGACGAGGAGGAACGACGGCGTGACACGACGGGCCGTGTGCCGCCAGAGCAGCGTTCGTTCCGGAACGCCACGGGCACGGCTCCCCGTCACATACAGCTCCTGTTTCGCCGAGGCCACGATGCTCCGCCCGTGGCGCAGGAAGATCGCGAGGTAGGCGAGCGCCACCGCCGACGCCTGGATGGCGGTCTTGACGATCGTGATCGTCTCGACCGTCCAGTCGCGGTGGAGCGCCGCGTCGATCACCGGTAAGCCCGTGGGGCGGGTGACCCACCCGTCGACGACCCACGAAGGAAACCCTCCGTAGTACTGGTCGAACCAGGGCGGCGACGGGATGATGCCGTCCCCCGGTAGGTCGTGGAACGTGGTATAGAACCCGAAGAAGACGGCGTATAGGATCCACGTTCCGAGGACGAACGACGGGATGAGCGCCACCACGAGCGTGCCGAACCGAACGGGCGCATCGGCGGACGATCGGCGGCTCCAGCCGACCGCGAGGCTCACCGGGTAAGCGATGAGGGCGCAGAGGGGAAGGGCGAACAGCGCGATCTGGATCGAATTCGGGAGGAAATCCGCGAAGAGCGTCGACCACGGGATGTCGTACGGCCCCAACGTGGCGATCCCCCACTGGCCCGTGAACATGTTCGCGACGAAGACGGCGAACGCCCGGAAGTAGCCCGGGATCGTGCTCGAATGGCCGGCGTGGATTGCCAGGGGAACGTTGACCGTGACGTAGAGGAGCACGAGAATGAAGAGGAGCTGCGCGGGGAGCAGCGCGAGGCGCCGGAGCGTGAGCTCGACGACGCCCGATCGTCGTCGGCCCGCTCGCGAACGAGGCGGCCGCTCACTCGGGGCGGATGCGGCCGGCGGGCCCGTCGCCCGGTTCGTCACGGATAGACCGGAACGAGTCTCGACTAAATGGTTGGCGAATTCCGGTGCGCGTTGCGGTGGGTCGGGCGGCCCGATGCCGCGGGCCCCCGCGACGACCGAAGCGACCGGCTACGTGGGTCCCGATAGGGTAAGGCCGTCGGCGACGACGGTCGGAGCGAGCAGCGCCCCTTCGAGCGTCGCCGTTGACCCGACCTTCCGGACCGAGTTGAGCAGCGACGGCTCGCCCGACGTGGAGAAGACGAAGCCGCCCAACGTGCCGCCGCGGATCGGTTCGGCACGCTTTCCCCCGCGGATCCGGTACCCGATCCGGATCTCGCCGCCGAACGTCCCGGAGATCGGGTCCGGGTTCGGCCAACCGAGCTGGTCGATCCAGACTCCCTCCCCAATCGCCTCGAGGAGCTCCTCGTCGCTCCCGTCCTTACCGGGATCCACGACGAGCGTGCCGGTGGTCGGGCGAGGACGGCCGACGAACCGACACCAGTCCGATCCGAACTCCGACCCGCGGCGAGCGGCGCCGTTCGTCGTCCGCTCGAACGCGGCCGCATGCAGTGCGTCGTATAGGAGGTCGGTGCGCGTGCCGGCCTTGACGAGGTCGAGCCGGGGCGGGATCGCTCCCTCGTCGTCGACCGGCGCCGAGCCGATCGACCAGTCGACGGTCGGGTCGCGCGACAAGGAGATCGACTGCGCCGCAACGGCGCTGCCGTCCGGGACCGCCATCTTCCGGAGCCGCCCGACGCCGCTGAAGCGCAGGTGAATGGCGGCCGGGAGGATCTCGCTCAACAGCGACGCGGGCAGCGCGACCGGTAGCGGACCCGACGGCGTCGCGGTCGCGCGCCGAACGTCCCGGGCGAGCGTCGTCCACCGCTCGGCGGCCGGGGGGAGCGACGAGCGGTCGAGCCGTCGCATCGCCCGTACGACCCAATACTCCCCGGCGGGGTCGGCCGCCCGGGTGCCCGTCGACTTGAGCGCGAGCTCGAGTTCCGCGAACGTCTCGCGGTACCCGACCGAAAGTCCTTCGGAGTTGACGATCGTCGTGTCCGCGATCGTCGCGCGGACCGAGCCAAAACTCGGCTGCACGTCGCGGGCGTTCGAGCACTCCGTGAGCGCGGCCTCGACGTAGGCGCGAACCGCCTCCACGGGGTCGCGACTCAACTCGGGGTCTTCGACGCGAGGGCCGTGCGGACGCGACGGCGCATCGGTCGGCAACGCCACCGCGCGCACCGGGAATCGGGCGTGCCGAGCGGTCGCCTCCGCATCGTCGACCAGCCGCCGGAGCCCCGTCTTTGACAGATCCGTCGTCGCCTGAAAGCCGACTCCGAGTCCGTCGGCGGACGGACGGAACAACCGCAGCCCCACGCCTTCGACGGAGAGCGGGCCGCGCACGGTTTCGGTTCGACGGCCGTCGACGTACAGCTCGAAGCGAGAGAGTCGCTGGCCGAAGAGTTCCCACGGTCCGGGGACGTTCAACCGCTCGGCCACCGCGGGGGCCGTCTCCCACAGTCGCTCGGTCATGCTCGGCCCACCGTCGCCCGAGTAAGGAGGTACGGTCCGCCGGATCCGACCGGGAGGTAATCGGTGTGGCCTTTGCCGCAGAAGCCGGTATCGAGGACCGGTTCGACCGTCTTTCCGACCCCTCGGACGTCCCGCAGCACTTCCAGCACCCGGCCCGACAGGGCCATCGATCCGACGAGGCGTCCGAGCGCTCCGTGCTCGATCAAGTGCCCCTTCTTCACCTTGATCTGCATCAGCCCTCCCAGCGGGTCCTCGATCCCCGAGGTGGTGGTCTCCAGGAGCACTCCGTCCCGGGCCTCCTTCACGAGCTCGTCGAGCGTCATGTCGCCGCCCGCGACCATCGTGTTCGTCATCCGGACCCAGACCCGGCTTAGAAAGTCCGACCGTCGGGCGTTCCCCGTCGGTCGGGCGCCGAGCGCTTCGGCGGTCGTCCGGTCGTGCAGCGCCCCGACGAACCGGCCCCGGTCGATGAGCAGGGTTCGCTGGGCCGGCGTTCCCTCGTCATCGAAGTAGATCGTCCCGAATCCGCCGGGATAGCGGCCATCGTCCAGAATCGACACGATCTCGGGGGCCACGACCGTTCCGAACAACGGCTTGAGGTACGACCGGTCGCGAACGAACTGGTCCGCCTCCGTACCGTGGCCGAACGATTCGTGCGCGAACGTGCCCGAGGTGCTCGGATCGAGGATGACGTTGAGGGTGCCCGTGGGGGGCGCGGCGGCGTGCACCAGCTCCATCGCCTCCCGAGCCTTCTCGCGAACTCTTTCCTCGGTGATCTGGTCGAACAGCTCGATCCCCCCGAGGCCGCCGTGCCGGGCCGCCTCGTACTCGACCTTGCCGTTTTCCATCGCCACGGGCGCGACGATCGCAACCCCCCGGGGGAGGGTCTGGAGCCGACGGCCGCCGGCGCTGTTGAGGTAGAGGCGCCGGTCTTCATGGCCTCCGAGGAACACTTGCACGTCGACGATCCCGGGCTCGTCGAGCGCCCACGTCTGCCAGCTCCGGCCGAGTCCGATCAACGACTCCGGGTCGAGATCGCGCAGCGGTTTCCCGGGAGGAGACGGCGCCTCGAGTCGGTCGCTCGGCGGCTCACCCGGCGGTGCGCGCCGTCGATCCGACTGTTTCTTCAACCGTCCGACGAGCTCGTCCGTCACGGTCCAAAGCGAATCTCGGTCGAGTCGGCTCGCCGCCACCTCTTCCCAGTGGTTGCCGGCCCACGCCCGGAACACTGCGCCCGCGATCCGGGGCGCGGGCGTGACGTTCGTCGTCGTCCGGTCGAGCCGGACTTCGAGACCGACCTCTTGTTGGGCTGTGACCTCCACGAACTCGGTGTGGTCGCTCACGCGCCGCATCGCGGCGGCGAGGTCTCCTTCGACGTCCGGCCACTCTGTCATGCGCCCGCCAAGCCACCCCAACTATCTATACCTTTGAAGTCGGTAGTCGGACGGCACTCCGGCGGCGGTGGGATAGCGCGGACCTCACCGTCCGGACCCAAACGATCGCCCGGTTGGAGACTCGAGGGTATCGCGGAGGCGAACCGCCTCCCCGCTATCGACACCGGTGTGCTCCAACCTCTACCGGCTCCCGCCGGGCCTGGCCGGGTGATCGCGAACGCCGCGACCGGGCCAGCGAGGGTTCCGACCGCTCCAGTCGCATCGGGCGCCGGTTGTGATCCGCGCAAGCTGCTGACTTCCCCACCCGACGGCCAAGAGGCTCGCCGGCAACGACCCTAGCATCAGGGGAACCGAGTAGGCGGCCAACCAGACCAGAACTCCCGACGCAAGCGATCCGGCCAAGACGCTGCCGAGTGCCACGGTTCCGCAGGTCGGACAATTGACGAGCAACGCGCCGACCGCACCGACCGAGGCCGTTCCCGCGGCGGCCAACCTTACCCGCCGTCTGACGAGGGCGAGCGTGACACCCACGTTCATCGAGAAGAGCACCGTCGCGAGGAACAGAGTGACCACGACCACCGGGGAGGCCACCACCTCGAACGTGGGACTAAGTAGGAGCGCAACGGACGGCGTATCCCCGATGGGGCCGCAGCACCATACCGGGTCCGCCGCGGGATACGAGGCCGCCCAGACGCCGGGCGCGTCGACGGACCAACTGTAGAGGGCCAAAAAATAGCCCACCACCAGAAGATACCCCACAGACGCGACGACAAGCCATCGTCGCTCGTGCGGGCTAGTCAGCGCTTCCGCTAACGCCCGGCGTCGGCTGTTCGTCGGCGCGGCCTTCCACGACCGCAGAAGGTGCCGAATCGCCCGGACCGTTACGACGATGCAGGGTGCCTCC
>JAKAVH010000128.1 GCA_021827545.1 Thermoplasmata archaeon | reverse complement strand
AATCCGTCCCCGTGGGGAGAGTGAAGCGGAAGAGGGAGACGAGGGCGATTCCCGCGACGATTTCGAGCGCCGTGATCGGCAACTGAGTCCATCGGGCCACGACTGCGGTGGCGACCACCGTTCCCAGGACGACCACGAGGTCCAGGTCGAACGTATTCAGTGCCATCGTGCGGGTTTATGCGTATGCGTACGGATTATAACCTTAGCGGTTGTGAGGCCCCGCGGTTCCATGGGTCGGGCCCTTCCGGGGGACGGCTGCCTACCGTCACGCCGAGAACTCCTCCTCCCTCAAGGTCCGATGCGTGGCGCGCCACCATTGGCGCTCGGCGCGCCGGTGAATCGGGCCCATGTCACCGTACCCCAGCCAGGTCTGCACGACCTTGAAGGTGTAGGCGACGCACGAGCCTTTGTACCCGGCCCTGAACTGTTCCTCCTGGGACCGGGTGAGGAGGTCCCCGACCCTCTTCGTACTCGCCTCCAGCAGGGACTCCGGCGTCTCCCCGATGTGGAGACAGAAGGACCCGAGGCGAGCGGACCCACGTCCGAGGTCTACGGCGAGGACTTCCCGAAAAGTTGCGCTACCGCCGGACTTCGGGTGCCGACAGCAGCGCCGCCCGCTCCCTACGTGGGCCTCTGGTCGGTGGTTGCGTCACTGGCACCGGGAAGGGTGGAGATTCGTCGGCATCGATAGAACTCTTTAGTCGGTAGCAGCAGGTAACCCCGGGCGGATTCGCCTATCGGTACATCAAAAGGGGATGTGTTACCGGGCCGGAGCCTGCGTTTCCCGCCACATCCTCCAGACGGGTTCGCCTCGGTCTTGGAGTTTTCACTGTCGCCCCAACCTTCACGGGAGGCGCCGAACAAGGAACCGCTCCCGTCCCGGTAGGCCCCCGGGGTCGTTGCAACCCCCCTCGTTCGAGAGAGTCCGCTCCGCCCGAAAGGACAACTCGTCCCTCGAAACCCGCCCGTTGTGGGAAGGACGACCGCGGCGACTCGGGAACCGCGATCACCGCCCGGGAACGGTCAGGTCACGTGAAGAGGTCCTCGAGAGGGTTCTCCATCTCGCGGGCCTCACGGATCTGGACGCCCTGAGCCATCAGCTCACGAAGAACCGTAGGCACTTCCTCGGGTCCGGAGAGTTCCCGGAGGTAGTACTCCCCCTCCTGGTCGTAGGCCGCCAGCGCGGGCGAAGGTTGGAGCACCCGGATTCCAAGCACATAGCGCGAACCCCGGACAGTCTCGATCCGGTCGAAGCGGGATATCTCACCCGACTTGATCACCAGAACGTAGCGGCCGATCTCGCGTGCTTCGAAAAGGTTGTGCGAAGAGTACAGCACGATCTTCTCCCGGCTCAGTCTCAGGATGAGTTCTCGGATCTCACGTGCCACTTTGGGATCTAGATTGGCGGTCGGCTCGTCGAGAAGGTAGATCGACCGCTCTCGAAGAAACACGCGGGCGACCGAGACCCGTTTGCGCTGTCCGGCGCTCAATTGAGCGGGGAACTTCGCGCTCAGACCGCGGATCTCGAGCTGGTCAAGTACGCGCTCCACATCTCGAGGCTGGGCCCCCTCGGCCCGCGCGAAAAACTCGAGGGCCTCGCGCACCGACAAGCCGTCCGGCAGCCCGTCCATGTGGGTGAGATAGTGCAACCGGTCGCGGGACGACTGGCGGTCAACCGGCTCTCCGCCGATATACACCTCGCCTTCGTAGGGCCGTAGTATTCCCGCCAAGGTCCGAAATAGCGTGGTCTTTCCGGCGCCGTTTGGCCCGAGAACGACGTAGATCGACGGCTCCGTGATTCGAAACGAGATCTGGTGGAGAACCCTCGAGCCGAGGTACCCGGACGAGACCGACCGACAGTCGATTCCCACGGCCTTCCCCGCCGACAGGGGCGAGTCCGGCACGTTCGTAGCGGTCCCCATGGCCGACCGACGCCCCCCTATGCCGGCGAGAGGAACCGCTCGCGTCGGAGGAGCCGTCCCATGCTCACCAGCAAGACCATCACGAAGATCGCGACCAGCCCCATCGCGGACCCGAGGACCAGGAGGAGGGTCGTGGAAGAGAGAGGGCGGGAAAGTGAGAAGGCGACGATCGAAAAGAGCGTGGCTAGGGCGGGGAGGATCCCGATGAAGGGAATGAGCCCGACCGGACTGTTGATCCCTTGACGGGGCGAGGAGAGCGCGGTCCAGTAGACCCCGACGGTGGATGCGAACGCGGCGCAAGCGAACGTCATCGGAACTGCGTAGAGCCCCATGGTGATGGCCAAAGTGCTGGTCGCGGCGTTCCCCTCCACGAAGTACACCCCCAGGCTCACGGAGGTACCGATTCCCACGACGATGCTCACGAGGACCAACGTCGTCAGCAATACGTTCGCAAACAGTCGGCGGGGCGAGTACCCGTAGGCGATCAGGTACTCGAGCAGACCCTTCGTCCGGTCGCTCGTGAAAACGGTGAGCCCTCCCATCGACCCGACGACCCCGAAAATGGGGAGGAAGAGGGCGTACGAGCTCGCGAACGACGGACCGGAGAAAAGCGCGAGGAGAACTCCAAGCAGTAGGCTGAGCACGGTTCCGTAAACCAGGAAGAAGCGGCCGGTCAGGGAGGCCCGGCGAACCGTGATCCCAAGCAGTGATGGGGGTTCTTCGGAAGTGGTCGCGCCCGCTGACAACGCAAGGGTTACGCATCATGAAGGATAAGGCGGCAGCCGTTTCGGGCGGGACCACCTCCCCACGACGGATTCGGTGAGAGGTAGCACTGTTCGATCCCCACTGCCTGCGATTGGACGGCTCCTTTAGCGCAGACTCCCGGAAGACCCAGACCAACCACGCGAGACTTGGCCGCGACGGCGGCGCCGGCATCAAGATGGACTCGGCGACCGATAATCTACCGCGATCAGCGCCCGCGGCCCGGAACCACCCTCGGGCGGGAAACCAACCCCCTGCGGGACGGTCGATCCTCCCGAAGCAGCCTGCGGGACGCCCTAGCAGATAGGCGACGGTTGAGACCTAGCCCCGAGCGGATTCGAACCGCTGTCGCCGGCTCCAAAGGCCAGCATGCTTGGCCACTACACCACGGGGCTGCGGCATGCCACGGTCGGCCGCTACAAAAAGGTGCGACGCCCGGCCCCGTTCGCCTATTAGGCGGCAACGGCGTTCCGGCCCCCATGCGGCGTACCAAGATCCTGGCAACGGTCGGTCCGGCCACGCAACGGCCGGAACAGCTCGTCGCGCTGCTCGATGCGGGGGCGGATGCGTTCCGCCTGAACTTTTCTCACGGCACCGACGACGAGCATCGCGACATCTTGAGGCGGATCCACGCGGCGATGCGGAAGCGCCGGCGCGAAGCGGCGGTGGTCGCGGACGTGCCGGGGCCGAAGATCCGGCTCGGCGAGATCGGGGGCGGCTCGGTGGAATTGGTCGCGGGCCGGGAGTGGACTCTCGATCACCGCCCCTCCCCCGGGGACCTGCGCCGTGTCGGGACCCAGGTTC
>JAKAVH010000008.1 GCA_021827545.1 Thermoplasmata archaeon | reverse complement strand
CCGACGGTTCGGGATAGAAAGTTCGTAGGCATTCAGCTTTCTGGTCAGCCTGAGGGCGCGCCGAACGCCGGGTAGCCCTTCCCTCGCAAAGCGTCCCGCACCACTTCGACGAAGTTGAGTCCTCGGATCCGACAGGTTCGGTAGACCGACATCAGCCGCTCCAGGATGCGTGCCCCGTTCCACGACCGACGGCCGCCGCTGATCTTCCGGTAGAGGACGCCCTGGCGCACGTGATTCTCTGCGAGATTATTGTGCCAGCTGACCCCGGGCTTGCGCAGGAAGGTGAACACCATGGTCCGTTTGGACCAGAGCTCCTTCGAGATCCGAGCAGCGTCACGGTCTCTCCACGGTCGGAGGGCGAGGTGCGCCATCGCCCGCCTCGCGCGCTTGTGCATGCGCCACCGTTCCCGCCGTGAGGCATTGGGATGGTTCTCCGACCAGAGGACCATCTCTCGGAGGAGCGCCCTCAACCGATCGGCGAACTCCAAGAACTCGTCGGGCGGGTGCCCGGCGCTGGTGAGCTTCCATGCGACCTCCTTGAGCAGGGGCCGCGGCTCGAGCCGATGCAGCACCTCGGCCCGTTCGATCCAGCGGTTGATGTGCAAGAGATCGAGCTGGTGGTCCGCCGTCGTCACGCAGTTGTAGGGATCCCACCCATCGCGGACGAGGGTTCCCTCGAACCCCTCGAGCATCTCGCGCACCACCTCCTGACCTCGGCTCGGAGCGATGCGGTAGACCACCGCCGTCACGTGGACGAACACCCATAACCAGCCGTTCTCGCCGTTGATGCGGAAGCTCGTCTCGTCCCCGTGGACCACCGGGACGTGGCGCACCTGCTCCTTCAGTCCCTCGTAGAGCGGTCCGAGCGCCTCCGCCGCCCAGCTCTCCATCTTCAGCACGGCGGCGGGGCTCACACGGACGCCGTGCGCCTCTTCGAGACAGTCGACCACCTTCGCGACCGAGAGGCCGAGCATCCGGAGGTGGATGGCGCGAGAGAGCAGTACGAACCCGAACTGTTGGTGGGGCGGAAACGGGTCGGGAGGCTCGACGCGGTGGTGGCAGCCCGGGCACCGATACCGGGGGATCTCGACCTCGAAGACCAGGGGCTCGGGAGGAGGGAGGTCGGTGATGGTGCGCTTGCGTACCTCGAAGGGAGCCCCTAGCCTCGCCCCGCAGTCGACGCACTGCTCGAGGGCGAGGCGGAGGGGCGGAGAGTTGGGCTCGGGCCGAAGGCGAGCGCGACCCTCGTGACCCGGCTGGCCCCCCGCGGGCCGCGGAGGGTCCTCGCGGACTGTGCGGCGGTAGAAGACCCGGGACGAGGGAACGCCCCACGCCTCAGCGGTCTTGTCGTCGGGCGCGAGGAGATGGAGGGTCGACTTGTAGCGGCGGAGCTCCTCCTTCAGGCGGCGATTCTCATCGAGAGAGCCATCGAGCTGCCGCTCGAGCTGTCGGAGCCGCTCGAGGATCTTGCGGGCCTCCTCCGATGTGAGGGGCGCCTTCCCCTCCGCATGATCCTCCAGTGCGTTCTCGAGCGCCAGGAAGCCCACGTCGCCCTCGCTTGGCGAGGGCGCGCGGGGCCGGAAAGACCTTACGCTCGAGCAGAATCGGGTCCCTCGGGTGGTTCAGAAAGGTGAATGCCTACGGCGTCGGTGAGCAACGCCGCCGAATTGGCGAAGAGGAACGCCGCTCCGACCGCCTGCACCAGTCGGAACCCGACGAGTTCCCACGCCCCGGTCGTGCCGGCGCTCGGGGTGAAGAACAAGAGGACCGAGCCAGCGGTGAAAATCGCGAATCCCAGATTGTAGATCCGTGCACGGCCGTGGATGTCGGCGAGGCGGCCCGCGTTTACCAGCAGGACGGCCGTCACCACGCCGTAGCCGAGAAGCAACCAGATCAGGATCTCGAAGCTCGACGCGTTGAACGGGTTCACGTCGAGGCCCCGGAAGATGACGGGGATCGAGATCAGAAGGATCGTTCCGTTGATCGACGCCATCAGTCCGCCGATCGTTGTGTTGGAGAGAACGACCCACTTGTAGGCGACCATGAACCGAACCCCCGGCTTCTCAGGGCGTTTCCGGCCCTGCCAGCGCCCAGCGTAGCTCCGCGACTCCCCGGCGGAGCCCTTGGCGAGCCTGGGGGGAGATCATGACCCCTAGGCCCCGAAGCGCCCTCTTCTGGTCTTCCTTGGCCCGGCGAAGGAGTTGGTGTCCCGATTCGGTGAGCGACGCGACACGGGAACGACGATCGGTGGGGTGGGCGGCGAGCCGGATCAGACCTCGCTGCGCGAGGCGTCGCGCGAGATCCGTCGTGGCGGCGGGGGTTACCCCAAGAGTCCGCGTTATCGACTTCAGCGGAACGGGACTCTGCGCGCACACCGCAAGCGCGCCGTACTCGGAAAGGAGAAGTCCGGAAGGGCCGAGGGCCGCTTGAGTCGCGCCCCGGAGGAGCTGATACAGTTCACGGACCGAGTCCCACGGGGGCTCCACGGACCCCGGTCGAGGGGACGTCCTGCTCTCGAGCCCGCGGGAGACTACGGCGCTCGTTGCCATGGGCCGGGATACGAGTCGGTGGAATATTAAGACGTCTTAGTTCGTGGAGCAGACGGGACGTCGAGAGCAACTTCGGAGTATCGGACGCGCACGGCTGGGTACGGTACGCGGCGACGAGAATGACGGAGTCACTGCCGAGAAGGGGCCGCGCGGTGGAAGAGCGTCCTCGGATACCCGTGACCAACGGATCCACGGAGTGGGTTTGGGGTAGGCCGGGAGGGATGTTCTGACGTGCCCCTCGAGCCGGACCGCGCCCTCGACACGTACGCCGGCCCGCCCGGCGATCGTGCTGCCCCGCATCCATCCGGCCGCCTGCGGGAGCCGGAATTTCGGAGGGACGGCCAAGGCGCGCGAGGAGCAACGGCCATGGGCGGCGCGCGAGCACGACCGCCAGCAGCGCGAGCGACGCGGCGTAGCGGGGAACACGGCGGGTCGCGAGTCGAAGGGCGCGCTCGTCGTGAACCGATTCCCGCAACGCGACCGCGACTCGAGTCGGGTCCGTTCCGCTCGTCGACGGAGCGAGCGAGGAGGAAGGGCCCAAGACCGGTCGAAACGCTCCCTGACATAATCAAGTGTCTTAACACTTCCAATCTTTAGGGCGGGTTCTGTCGATGGGCTTCGCTGCTCCGCTCGCGGGACCACCTCCGCCACGGTGCGGAGTCCCGTCCGGTCGGGGCGTCTTGACGGAAGGTTCTTGACTCGCGATCCCGAAGTCAGTCCCGATGACCGCAGACATTCCGACCGCGGCCGACCTGATGCGACGTGCGCCGGTCACGATCGGCCAGGGCGCGTCGGTGCACGAAGCGCTCGCCGCGATGCGTCGCCGGGGGGTCCACGAGATCCCGGTGCTCGACGGACGAACGTATCGCGGGATGGTCTCGCTGGACGATATCGCGCTCCGCACGAACCTCGCCCTCTCGACGAAGGTCGAGAATTTGCTCTCCTTGCCGCCGCGGCTCGCC
>JAKAVH010000117.1 GCA_021827545.1 Thermoplasmata archaeon | reverse complement strand
TCGCCGCCGCCACGAGCGCCGCGTCCCGGATGCGGACGCCGTGGTGGAGCTCGTAGCGCTCCTTGAGCCCTCGCAAGATCGAGACCGTGTCCTCGACCGAGGGCTCGGCGACCGGGACCGGCTGGAACCGTCGCTCGAGGGCCGCGTCCTTCTCGATGTACTTGCGGTACTCCTGGGTGGTCGTGGCGCCGATGCAGTGCAGGGTCCCGCGCGCAAGCGCCGGCTTGAGGAGGTTCGACGCATCGAGGGCCCCTCCCTCGGTCGCCCCGGCGTGGACGAGCGTGTGGAGCTCGTCGATGAACAGCAAGACCTGGCCCTCGGAGCGCTCGACCTCCTTGAGCACCGCCTTGAGGCGCTCTTCGAACTCGCCGCGGAACTTCGCGCCCGCGAGCAGCCCGCCGAGGTCGAGCGCGACGATCCGTTTGTCCCGCAGGGAGTCGGGAACGTCGCGGGTGGCGATCCGGAGCGCGAGCCCCTCCACGACGGCGGTCTTCCCGACCCCGGGCTCGCCGATCAGGACCGGGTTGTTCTTCGTCCGGCGGGACAGGATCTGGACGACGCGGCGGATCTCGTCGTCGCGGCCGATCACCGGGTCGAGCTTGCGGTCGCGGGCGAGGGCGGTCAGGTCCTTGCCGTACTTCTCGAGCGCCTGGTACTGGGCCTCCTCGCCTCGGCTCTCGACCGGCCGGTCCGAGCCGCGCAGGTCGCCCAGCGCCCCCTCGACGGCGGCCCGGCGCACCCCGAACTCTTCGAGCACCTCCCGCGCGGGCGATGCGACCGAGAGCAAGCCGAGGAGGAGCTGGTCGACCGTCGTGTAGCGGTCGTGGCGCTTCTCCGCCTCGGCCTCGGCCGCGTCGAGGACCTGGGTGAGGCTCCGGGAGAGATACTGGTCGGACGGCGCCACGTGGTCGGCGGTCGGCAGGGCGCGGCTCCGTTCGTCGAGCCGGGCGAGGACCCGATCGACCGGCACCTTCAGCATGGCCAGGAGCGCGGCGACGGGGCCGTCGCCGGGCTCGAGGAGGCTCGCGAGCAAGTGCTCGGGTTCGACGGAGGGATGCCGCCGTTCGGCGGCGCGCTGGAACGCCTTTTCGAGCGAGGACCGGGCGGCATCGGTCAGGCGGTCGAGGTGCATCGACCGACCATCGGAGCGAGCCGATTTAAGGGCACCACCCGTGGCCGGCGTTCGTGGCCGACCTCGCGGTTCGACTGGGGGGGATCCCGCTGCGCAATCCGTTGCTGCTCGCCTCGGGCATCTGGGGCGAAAGCGGCGACTCGCTCGCGGGCGCCTGGGCCGCCGGGGCGGGGGGCGTGATCACGAAGTCGATCGGGTCCGAGTCCCGCCGGGGGTACCCCAACCCGACCGTCGAGACGTACGACCGCTGGGGCCTCCTCAACGCGATGGGGCTTCCGAACCCGGGAATCGAGGAGTATCCCCGCGAGATCGCGGCGGCCCGGGCGCAGGGAGCAACCGTCATCGGGTCGGTCTTCGGCAGTGACGCCGGCGAGTTCGCCCGCCTCGCCCGACGCATCGCCACGACCGGCGTGGTCGCGGTCGAGCTCAACCTGAGCTGTCCCCACGCGGAGGGGTACGGGACGGAGGTCGGCAGCGATCCCGCGGACGTGGAACGGATCGTCCGGGCGGTCACCTCGGAGGTGACGCTCCCGGTCATCGCGAAGATCACCCCGAACACTTCCGACCCGGCGGGCCTTGCCGCCGCGGCGGAGCGCGGAGGCGCCGCGGCCGTGAGCGCGATCAACACGCTGCGCGGGCTCGCGATCGACATCCGCCTACGGCGACCCGTGCTGGCGCACGGCCTCGGTGGGCTGAGCGGGGCGGCCATCAAGCCGGTCGGGCTGGCCTGCGTCTGGCAGATCTTCGAGCGCGTGAAGGTCCCGGTGATCGGCGTCGGGGGGATATCGAGCGCCGAGGACGTCCTCGAGTACGTCATGGCGGGCGCGCGCGCGGTCGAGATCGGGACGGCCGTGACGTTCGACGGCATCGGCGTCTTCGGGCGGATCGCCCGGGACCTTTCCGGTCGGCTCGACGAGCTCGGCTTCGCTCGTCTCGAGGACGCGGTTGGCACGGCCCACCCGGCCCGCGGACGGCCCGCCGGCGCCCCCGCCGGGAACGGTCCCACCGAGGCGTAATAACGAGCGACCGCTAGCTCGACCCGTGCGCACGGTCGTACCGGTCACGGAGCGGACCGAGGAGACGCCGTCGACCGTTACCCTACGGTTCCCGTTCGAACCGGCGGCGGCCCCGGGCCAGTTCGTCATGGTCTGGGTCCCCGGTGCGGACGAGCTCCCGATGTCGCTCTCGTACACCGTGGGCCGATCGAAGGGCATCACCGTCAAGACCATGGGCGACACGAGCGCGCGGATCCAGGCGATCCGCCCCGGGGACCTCCTCGGCATCCGGGGCCCGTACGGCAACCGATTTGACCTCTCGGCCCGGCGGCTCCTCGTGGTCGCGGGCGGCTCGGGGGCGGCGGTCCTCGCGCCCGCGGCCGAGCTCGCCCGCGCGGGCGGAGCGGAGGTCGCCGTGGCCCTGGGCGCCGTCCGGGCTTCCGAGCTCCTCTTCGCCGACCGGTTCCGAGCGATGGGCGCGCGAGTCGACGTGGCGACGGACGACGGCTCCGAGGGGGCGAAGGGGTACGTCACGGCCGTCGTCGAACGCCAGCTCCGTGCGGAGCGCTTCGATGCCGTGTGGACGTGCGGCCCCGAGGTGATGATGCGCAAGGTCGTCGACCTGGCCCGGCCGAGGGGGATTCCCGTCTACTGCTCGCTCGAGCGGCACATGAAGTGCGCCCTCGGGATGTGCGATGCCTGCGCGTTCGGTCCGTACCACGTCTGCGTGGACGGCCCGGTCTTCGGTTCGGACCGCTTGGCGGCCGTGGCGGACTTCGGTCGATTCCACCGGGACCCCTCGGGCCGCCGGGTGCCGTTCTGAAGAGGGCCGCCGGTTCCGACGGAGGTCCGTCGGGGGTACGTCGGGGGCCCGGACCGGAACCCGCGGCACAGGTTTTATGCGCCTCCCCATCTACGAGCGGTCGGAGGCGCGCGTGAAGGTCATCGTGGTCAGTGGCGGGGTCATCTCGGGCCTCGGGAAAGGGATCACGACCTCGTCGCTCGGCCGCCTGCTCAAGGCGCGCGGGATACCGGTCACGATCCTCAAGATCGATCCGTACCTCAACGTGGACGCCGGCACGATGAACCCGTACCAGCACGGTGAGGTGTTCGTGCTGGACGACGGGACCGAGGCCGACCTCGACCTCGGCAACTACGAGCGGTTCCTCGGCCAGAGCCTGGTCGGCACGCACAACCTCACGACGGGGAAGATCTACCGAGCCGTCATCGAGAAGGAGCGGCGGGGCGACTACCTCGGCAACACCGTTCAGATCATCCCCCACGTCACCGGCGAGATCAAGCGAACGATCCGTGAGGTCGCCCAGGCCGCGGGCGCCGACGTGATCCTGGTCGAGGTCGGCGGGACCGTGGGCGACATCGAGTCGA
>JAKAVH010000049.1 GCA_021827545.1 Thermoplasmata archaeon | reverse complement strand
GTGCGAGGAGTGCCACGGCCGCCGCTTCAACGCCGAGACGCTCGAGGTGATGTTCAAGGGGAAGTCGATCGCGGACGTCCTCGACATGACGGTCGACGAGGCGTTGGGGTTCTTCTCCCTCCAGCGCCGCATCGCGAGCCGGCTGAAGCTCCTGCAGGACGTCGGTCTCGGGTACATCCACCTCGGCCAGAGCGCGACCACGCTCTCGGGCGGCGTCTCGCAACGGATCAAGATCGCCTTCGAGCTCGCAAAGCCGCCGACAGGGAAGACGCTGTACCTCCTCGACGAACCGACCACCGGCCTCCACTTCGCGGACGTCGAGCGGCTGCTCTCCGTCCTCTTCCGCTTGCGGGCCGGCGGCAACACCGTCGTCGTCATCGAGCACAACCTCGACGTCCTGAAGTCGGCCGACTGGCTGATCGACCTCGGGCCCGAGGGCGGGGACGCCGGCGGTCACGTGATCGCGGAGGGGACGCCCGAGGAGGTGAGCCGGGTCGCGCGCTCCCACACCGGCCGCTTCCTCGCGCCCCTTTTGCCCCGGGCCGCCCCGATCGCCTCTCGATCCCGCCGATGACCGACGACGGCCTCCCCGGGCTCCCGGCGTTCGTGCCCGCGAGCCAGCTCGCGGCCGCGAGCCGCGAAGGGTTCCGGCCCGGGCCGGACGTCCCGGGGGTCTACCTCTTCCGGTCGGCGGTCGGCGAGGTCGTCTACGTCGGGAAGGCGCGCAGCCTGCGCCGCCGCGTGCTCGACCATCTGCGGGCTCGGATCGAGAAGGACGGGTCGATCGTCGCGCAGAGCGCGAGCGTGGAGTTCGTGCCGACCGAGAGCGAGCGGGAGGCGCTGCTGCTCGAGGCGAGCCTCGTCAAGCAGTACCAGCCTCCGATGAACGTCCTCCTGAAGGACGACAAGAGCTACCCGTACCTCGCGGTCACCGTCGGGGAGGAGGTCCCGCGGGTCTACCTGGTCCGGCGGCCCCGGCGCCGGTCCGGGGTGCTCTTGTTCGGACCGTACACGAGCGCGCGCGAGGCCCGGGGGGTCGAGCGGCTCCTCGGCGATCTCTTCCAGCTCCGGCGGTGCGTGCGGCTGCCGAAGGTGGCATGCCTGTACTACCACCTCAAGGTCTGCAGCGCCCCGTGCATCGGCGCGATCGGCCGGGACGCGTACCGGGCGCGCATCGAACAGGCCACCGACATCCTCCGGGGGCGTACCGCGCTCGTGCGTCCGGCGGTGGAGGAGGAGATGCGCCGGGCGGCCGGCCGTGAGGAGTTCGAGCGCGCGGCGATGCTGCGGGACGCGCTGGCGGGGCTCGGCGCGCTCCGAGAGCGTCAGTCGGTCATCGGCCGAGGCTCGGGCCGGGTGGACGTCCTCGCGACCGCTTACCCGAGCGACCCCTCGACCCTGCGGGTCGCGGTCGGACTCGTCCGGGTGGAGGACGGTGAAGTGCGCGGGACCGAACCGCACCTGGTGGCGATCCCACCGGACGATCTTCCCGAACCGGGCGAGGTGCTGCGACAGTTCCTGACCCAGTACTACGGGGGCCAGTTCGACCTCCCGGCCCGCCTCCTCGTCGCCGGACCGCGCCCCGCGGGGATCGACGCGACGATCGACGAGCTGTTCACCTACCGCGGGATCGAGGTTGAGTTCCGACCGAGCGGACGGTACGCGGGGATCGCCCGGCTCGCCGAACGGCTGGCCCGGGCGACGGTCGACCAGGTCGTCGCCCGACCGACCCCCCGGTCGGTCCTCCTCGCGCTCCAGAGCCTCCTCACGTTGCCGACGATCCCGAACCGCATCGAAGGGGTCGACATCTCGATCTTCCAGGGGTCGGAGGCCGTGGGCTCGCTCGTCGTCTTCGAGCGGGGGATCGCGAAGCGCTCGGAGTACCGGCGCTACCGGATCCGCACCGTCCCGGGCACGAACGATTTCGCGATGGTCGCCGAGGTCGTGCGCCGGCGCTACCTGCGCCGGCTCGCCGAGTCCGAGGTCCTTCCGGACCTCCTGTTGATCGACGGCGGCGCCGGGCAGTTGTCGGCCGCGGTCTCCTCGCTCGCGGCGCTGGGGCTCGCCGATCGGATGCCCGCCATCGGTCTCGCAAAGCGCGAAGAGGAGGTCTACCTGCCCGACCGTACGGAGCCGCTCCGACCCAATCGAAACGCCCCGCCGATGCTGCTCCTGCGGGCGGTGCGGGACGAGGCGCACCGGTTTGCGGTCACGTACCACCGGACCCGGCGGCGGATGCGGTTGCGCGAGGAGTTCTCGCGGGTCCCCCCGTCCGACGGGTTCGGGGAGGGGCCGGGCCGGCCGTCAGCCGCCTAGCGCGACCCGCGGCGGGCGACCTCGGCCCAGGTCATCCCCGTCGAGGGGCGGTCGTCCTGCCGCGCCCCGAGGATCTCGCCCAGGGGGTGCGCCTGCTCGAGCGTCGTCGGAAGGCGTCGAGCGTCGCCTCGGCCCCCGCCCAGACCCGGGACGGGTGTGTCGAGCACCCGCTCCAGTCCGTCGGGTGGCGGTCGGGCCCCCCGACGCGTTGCGCAAGCTCTCGCCGGCGGCCGGGGCCGAGGTCGACGATCCCGGCCTCGTGGAGGTTCAGGACGCGGACGAGCGTTCCGAACAGCGAGCAGTGGCCGATCTCCCGGTTCCGCATCGCGTGCCGGACGGAGAGGCGACGAACCTTCCGGCCGAACCGGTCGAAGACCGGGGGTAGTGCTCGAAGCGCTCGCGCGCGTCGTCGGTCGGGCGAACGAGCCCGGCCGGCATCCCCGCTAGCGGTTGGCCGGCCGACGCTCGGGGCTCCCGATAAACGGCAGCCCCTGGACCCGGCGCGCGACCTCCGGGGTGGGAAGTCGGCGGAGCTCGCTGTCGGGTTCGAGGATCGCGACGTCGAGCGCCTCGGGGGCAAACGGCGTCGGCGAGCCCTCCGCGACCGCCTGGACCGCGAGCTTGAACGCGGACTCCTCGTTGAGGTGGTCGGGAAGCTTCTCCTCGAGGTAGTCGGCGACCGCGCGGCGGTTGCGGCCGATCGCGTAGGCCTTCCAGCCGATCGTGGCGCCGCTCGGGTCGAGCTCGACCAGGCCGGGGACGCCGCCGTTGAAGCCGCCGAGGAGGAGCGAGACCGCGAACGGCCGGGTCCCGCCGAACTGCGTGTACTGCTGGAGCAGCGTGCCGAGGGCGTGGCCGAGAAGCGTGTACGGGGCCGGCTCGCCGTAGGTCAGGCGGTGTCGCTGGGCTTCGACCCGCAGGAACTCGACCAAGACGCGGGAGTCGGCGATGAGTCCGGCTGTCACGCACCCGAGCCCCGCATCGATCGCGAAGCTCTTCTCGATCGAGCCCGCTTCCGCGAGCGAGCTCACCGGGAGGTTGCGGTACGCGACGAAGACGATGCCGGAATCGTACGTCACCGCGACCGCGGTGCCGCCCATCTGGATCGCCTGCAGGGCGTACTCGACCTGGAACAGTCGGCCGTCGGGGGAGAAGACGGTGCTCGCCCGGTCGTACGCCATCTGGCCCGGTTGCATCTCCATCGA
>JAKAVH010000212.1 GCA_021827545.1 Thermoplasmata archaeon | reverse complement strand
CACGATATCATTGATCTCGAGGTCCAGATCGTCGGCCAAGAGCGCCACGTCCTCGGCGCCTTTGTGCGAGTTCAGCAAGACCAAGAGGCCCATGACCTCGGTGGGACTCGCCTTCGGAAACAGGGTCGGCACGATCGGCCTACTAGGAATCCAAGCTAACCTTTACCCGGCTCATAAGCGTTTATGCTGCCGGGCTCCCACCGACCGCGCCGCTTCCCGAGCTGGGGGCGGGACCCCCTTCCGTGATCAGGGAGTAGACTTGGTCGGTCAGGTCGTAGAACGCCGTCGACTTTCGGTCGCGAGGCCGGGAAAGGTCCACCGTCACGTCCGCAAGGATATGTCCCGGCCGACGGGAGAGCACGATCACCCGGTCGGCGAGCTCGATCGCCTCTTCGATGTTGTGGGTCACGAGAAGGACCGCCTCGGGAGGAAGCTGCGGGTCTCTCCAGAGTTGGAGGACCTCGTCCCGGAGGCTCGCCGCGGTCAGGGGGTCGAGGGCGCTGAACGGCTCGTCCATCAGCAGTACCGCGGGCTCTACGGCAAGCGCCCGGGCGAGTCCCACGCGCTGCCGCATCCCGCCCGAGAGCTCCCGCGGATAGGCTTCCTGGAACCCGTCGAGCCCGATCACGGAGATGTACCGTTCGACCTGGGGCCCGATCCGCTCTTCCGGCCACCCTAATGCCTCGAGCCCAAAGGCGACGTTCTCCGCGACCGTGAGCCAAGGATAGAGGGCGAAGCTCTGGAAGACCATCGCCATGTGCGGGCACACGCGCTGGATCGGCGCGTCCCGGAAGTAGATCCGACCCGACGTCGGCTGGTCGAGGCCCTGGATCAGCCGCAGCAGGGTGGACTTTCCGCATCCCGACGGTCCGACGATCGCTAGGAAATCGGAATCCCGCACTTCGAAGTCGATCCCCTGCATGATCGAGATCGAGCCGCTGCGGGTCGCGAAGCTCTTGTCGACCTTTTCGACCCGGATCAGCGCCATCTCGGTTCCCCCGGAGCGTCCCGGCCCGCGCGTTCAGTCGTACCGGTACTGGGCGACTGCCCGGCGGTAGAGCGGCTTCCATATGAGCTCGTTGATGGCAACGACCGTGCCGACGAGCGTCAGGAGCGCTGTCGCCATGAGCGCCTCTCCGTTATGGCCGAGCGCGTTGCCGACGTCGATCAGCTGCCCGATTCCCAGGACGCTCAGCTGCTGTCCGTTATCGAGGTTGAGGTATTCGGCGACGATGAGGGTGTTCCATCCTCCACCGAAGGCCGTGATCGACCCGGTGACGAGGGCGGGGAAGATTCCCGGCAGGAGCACGCGTCGGAAGAACTTTCGGCCCTTGAGACCGTACGCGTGGGCCGCCTCGACGAGGTCCGGCGGCAGGCCCCGGACGCCCGAGAGGAGGTTGAAGAACAGGTACCACAGCATCCCGGTCAGCAGCATGAGGATCGCCGCCCCGTTCGGGGAGAGGTACGGAACAAGGACAAAGATGATCACCGGGAAGAGCGCGGTCGCCGGGAACGACGCGACCACCTCGATCACCGGTAGACCGAACCGCGCGGCGCGGTGGCTCCGCGCGAGACGGATGGCGAGGGGGATCGAGATTGCCAGACAGATCCCGTACGCGGCCACGACCCGGAGGATCGACGCCCCCATCGCGAGCGGGACGAGCGAGATCTGGTGACGGACGGAATCCGAGATCGGGGAAGTGTACACCCCGAAGATCGCGACCACGACGGCGATCAGGAGCAGCCAGACGAGGACGAGGATCGCGCCGAGCGAAAGGTAGTAGATGACCGAGCGTCGCGCCTCGCTCGGCGAGCGCGGGGGGCGAGGACGGATCGCGGCGAGCTGCACGAGCGGGGTGCCGATCCGGGAGACGCCGCTGCGGAACCCCCGGGCGACGAACGACGTTGCCCGTCGGAATCGACCGGTGGGGTCCCGGCCGGGGGCCAGTCCGGTGACCTCCCCCGAAGGGGTCTGGTCGTAGCGGAAGCGTTCGGCGTAGCGGCCGAGGGGGCGCCACACGCCGAAGTCCAAGAGCGCGATGACGATCACGAGGATCACGATCCCGGCGAGGAACTCGTTGCTGTTCCCCGCGTTCGCCGCGAACGAGAGGTAACTCCCGATCCCGGCGAGCGACGAGGAGGTGCCGCTCGTGAAGATCTCCGCCTCGACGAGAAAGAACCACCCCGCGGTCCAAGAGAGCACCGAGTTGTACACGAGGCGGTTCACCGTCGCCGGATAGAGGACCCGACGGAACAGCAGCATCCCACGCACCCCGAAGGTATCGGCCGCCTCCTTGAGGTCCGACGGTAGCGTCTTCAACGATTCGTAGACGCCGAAGACCATGTTCCAGGCCATCGAGGTGAAAATGAGGAAGACCGACGCGATATTGGGCCCGAGGAAACTGCCGGGGGTCGCGTCGGCCAGTACCGCGACCGCGAACGGGAAGAATCCAAGGATGGGGACCGATTGGAGGATGTCGAGGACCGGGATCATCACGCGCTCCCCGCCCCGGCGCGTCGCCGCGTAGTAGCCGTAGGCCAGGGAGAAGGCGAGGGAGAGCGCGTAGGCGGCGAGCATCCGCGTAAACGAGTAGGCCATGTCGACCGCGGCGCGAGGGAAATAGGCCACGATCCCGGCAAAAGAGAGGCTTGCGTCCGTCGTTAGTACGAGGGCGGCCGCCGCAGGGATGGCGACGTAGATGGCGGCGGTATAGCGCGAGTTCGGGAAATGCCAGCGCGAAGGGCGGGCACGGGCGGACGCGGTCGCGGGAGATGGGCTCGGGGCGGGGGCCTCCGTCGGAGTCCTTCCTTCCCCGGTTCGACGGACCATAACCTCCCTCCCCCATGCGTCGTCCCGGGCATGGACCGGCGCGGGACTCTCTCTGGCTATTTGTGGAGTATGGTCAACCCGAGGACGGTGGCGCGGCCTCCGCCGCTCCTCGCGGCAACGTTTATCAACGGCCCGAGGGTGGGAGAGTCGTAGCCCCGTGGTGTAGTGGCCAATCATGCGAGACTCTGGATCTCGCGACGCAGGTTCGAACGCCGCGGGAGGACGGGACCCCCTCGGTCGGAACTCCTGCCGGGGCTACTTCTCGCTTCGGTTCCCGATTCCGGTGCGGGGGTGCTCCAGCTCGGCCAATCCGTCCCCTCGGGACGGGGCCAACGAGGCAGGGCTTAGGACCCTGTTGCCTAGGGCATACGCCGGTTCAAACGGCCGGTCGGCGACCACCGCCGGCGGTCGGAAACTCCGGCCCCCCGCATTCCGCGATCGGTAGGAAGTGGGCGCGGTGACCGTCCCCGACCGACTCCTCGGGCCGGAGCAGATCCTCGATCTCGATGCGGAGGCCGCCGACCGTCTGCTCGATCGGCTCGAACGCACCGTGCCGGCCCGTCCCACGGTCGTTCCCCTCGATGGGGGCACGCTCGAGGAAGCGGTGGTCTTTGGCGACACCCACGGCGATTGGCGATCGACGCGCGATTTCGTCACGCTCTGGCAGTCGAAACCGGACCGGTTCCTGGTGGG
>JAKAVH010000199.1 GCA_021827545.1 Thermoplasmata archaeon | reverse complement strand
CCAGCCGGCCAGCGCGGGGCCGTTCTGGTTGATGCGGCTGTGGGCCGACCGCCGCTCATGGCCATCGATATTGTATACCGGGATGAAGACCAGGACCACGTTCGCGAGGAGCATCGCCCGATTCGGGTCCTGCAGGATGTCTCGCAGCAGGGCCAGGCAAGCGTCCTTGCCGTCCATTTCCCCCGCATGGATGGAGTTCTGGACCAGCAGGATCACGCGACCGGAGGCTCGGATCGTCTCCGGGTCGAAAAGCCCGTCCTTCGAGGCCACCACGATCTTGAGGTCGCGGCCCTCGCCGGTCTTGCCGAAGTTCTCGATGCGGACCGTGCCGGAATACGCCGATGCGATGCGCTCGAGGTACTCGACGGTGGTCGAGTAGTCGGGCGTACTGCGATAGTCGTCGATCTCGGCGGGCGTGCGCCAGTCCTTCCCCGCGTCTCCCCTCCCTGGACGTCCCTCGGTAAGCCCCATCCGCCGCCCACCTACGCGCGGGAGCTCGCCCCGCCGTCCGCCAACGAGCAGCGCATCTCTTATCGATTCCCGGTCACGGAGCCGCCGTCGATACCCGACTTACACGACGGGCGAACATGCCCGGTAGCGGGCGATCGACGCTCGGGGATGCGGGCGCGACCCGGACAGGGTCCCGCGTGCGCGTCCGAATCTCGCGCGGATCGCGATTCTCCCGACATCTCGGGAAAGGGGAGCCCGCCGACTTCGCGGGCCCGAGCCTTGGACTAGTTCACCGCGAGAAGTTCGGCAAACTTCGCCACTTCGCGCAGGACCATCGTCCTGTCGCCGGTGGGGTCGACCATCGCGACGAGCAACGCTTTCGAGCCGCACCCCGCGATGAGGGTTGTGGAATCGTTCGCCTCGATCGCGACGAACTCGGGTGGAGCCTTGCGGAGCTCCAGGTTCGCGGCCGTGGCCGCACCGAGCACGGTCGCGCACATGATGGCGAACGTATCCACGAACGCCCCTGTGGGCACATCCGCGTAGAGGACGACCCCATCCCGCGAGACGAGCGCCGTCGCGACCGCAGAGACGCGGGTCTTGAAATCCCTGAGCACAGCGGTGGCGGTGCCGGTGGCCATCATCGGCGTACCCCCTCGACCTCGTGGATTGCGTTCAGGGGTTACGGCCTCTCGCCGAGAGTCTCGATCTCTGACGGTCGTCTCGCTCCGCGGTTTCCCCGGGTCGCCGCATGGAGAGATAATGGTCGAAGGGGGTTCTTAGACTGATGCCCGAGGCAACCCCCGTCCCTCGCGGTAAGGTCCCTCCACTCCGCCGTACGGGCGGAGCCGACCGGGACGCCTGGCGCGCTGTCGAGGCGCGTGGGGGCGAACGCCGGGCTCGACCCGGGCGCCGACATCGCCGGACGTCTGGGGCCGCGTCCGGAATCGTCGTGCGCCCGAGACCGCCTCCCCCCCGCAAGGCGCGAGCGACGAAACCCCCGTCGTTGCCTATCGCTGGGGTACGACGATCGCTCCCGGCGGATCCGACCGCCGGTCGTCGAAACTGATGACCCGCGGAAGACCATGGGCGGTTCATCGGCACCATGGCGCGGATTCCGCTCTGGGTCAATGCCGGCAGCCGACGGGACGCCATCGACTGGGACCCATGGCGAAAGCGGTGGGTGGTGGCTTGCCGAGAGCCGCCCTCGGGAGGGAAAGCGAATCGCGCGGTGGCCGTTTTGGTCGCGGAACGGCTCGGGATACCCCTCTCGTCGATCCATTGGATCCGGGCCGGGTCGTCGCATGCCAAGATGCTCCGGGCCGACGGGATCACCGACGCGGACGCCGCGCGTCGGCTAAGCGCTCATCGGACGATGTCGGGCTCCCCCGAAACCCCCGGGGGCTAGAGTCGTCTCGTCGGCCCGACCGCGGGGCACGCCGGAGCCCAGCCGAGATGGCAGCCAGTGTCCGCCAAAGGCGGCCGCCCTCGCCCGGGTGGGTTCGGGGTGGGCCGATGCGCGGCCCGAGACCGTGGCCGGGGACATCGCTCGTGCCCTTCCCCCGCGGCGGCGGCCGTACGCGTGAAGGGCTCGGCCCCCTGGAGATCTCCCGACAGACAGCAATCGGATGCCCGGATCTTAGGCGACCGAGGGCTCGCTCCCCTTCAGGATCCCGGGTAGGCGCCCCAGGTTCCGCGCCGCTCGCGAGCCGCGCTTCGCCCGACTCGAACCGTGCCGGGGGGGATCGCCTGGACAATGGTTTATGTAGCCCGTGACCGGAAACGAGATCGAGAACCATGATGTCGATCGTAGCCGTGAAGGTGCTCGCCGCACTGGGAATAACCGTGGCCGGAGCCGCTGCCGCGGCGCATACGGGGGCGGCCCCGGGAATCGCGGTGGCGTTCAACCACGTCCCCACTTGGACCCACGCTCACAGCGTCCTCGAGGCGGTCCGAGACGCGTTCCAGTCGGGTCAGCACCCCGGCTCGTCTTCGGGTCACCCCTGATCGCATCGGGGTGGACCGTTGGCCGAACCCTTTCCCGGCCCGGGCGGGTCCCTGGACCCTCACGGGGCCGTTGACCCCATCGCCCCTGCCGCTCCTCCGCGGGTGCATTGGCCCTCTTGGATGGCACCGGCCCTGGTCCTCAGCGGGATCGTGCTCGTGGTCGTCGAGACCCCCAACCTCCTCTTCTTCCTCGGGCTGGGTCTCGTTATCCTAGGGCTGTACGTCTGGACCCAACGGCGGGCCGCCAGACTCCGCTGAACCGGGCTCGGGCCAGTCGCGGCGCTCCGGGGATCGGGCGAAACCCGGGTCGCTGCCCGTTCTCGGGGGCGGCGCCGGCTCTCTCCGAACCCGGGCCTGCGGTCGCCGAGCTCGTCGGAGTTCGCCTCGTCACCCCGCGGCGGGATCGGTCGTCGCTCGGCCGCGCTCCCGCGAGATGGTACTAGGCTGGGCGAGAGATAGGCCCCGACGAAGGGGCCGCGACCGAGAATCGCGGTATTGAGGGGGGAAAGGTGGGGGAAGAGGTTGGACGGGGAGGGGGTCTACCCGCACCCGCAGCCGCCGGAACCGCAGCCACCGCCCGCGCCTTCCGCATGGCCCGACGGGGCTTCGGGAAGGCTCGGCGAGGTGATCTTGAATCCGGAGGCGTTCAGGTCCTGGACGAAGTCGATCTTGGCGCCGTTCAGCATCTCGGCGCTCATGTCGTCGACGACGATCGAGAACCCATCGACAGGGACCACGCGGTCGCCGTTGCGGGGCTTGTCGAAGGCCATCCCGAAGGAGGGTCCTCCGCTACCGCCCTCGCCGCATCCGCATCCGCCTCCGCCGCCCGAGCCGCAGCAGCCTCCGCCGCCACCGCCGGATTGGAGGTAGACGCGCACGGCGGTCCCGGGCTTCTGGGCCTTGATGAGGTCCCGGACCTGATCCTGCGCTTCCTTGGTAACTTCGAGTTTCATTCCACTATCGCTCATTCGTCGGGCCCTCCTGACTCGCCCATTCGCTCAACGAAGCCGGGGCTATAAAACTCCGCTGGCGGTCAGGTGAGCGGCTCACGCGGAGAAGGATTTCCCGCACGATCGGA
>JAKAVH010000019.1 GCA_021827545.1 Thermoplasmata archaeon | reverse complement strand
GAGCGAGCCGCTACATCCCGTACCCGGGCCCTCCGGTCGCCGAGGCGAACGGGGTCTGCCGGCCCGTCTTCCGCGCCGTCGGCGGGCTCCTCGGCAACATCGCGATCCCCCAGCGCGTCGGAGAGCCGCACCGGATGCTGGCGAAGACGAGGACGGGCGCCGCGTTCTTCACCACGCAGCTCCTCTTCGACGCCGACCTCACGGTCCAGATGGTCCGCCAGTACGACCTGCTCTGCCGGCTCGCGTCGATCCCTCCGTCCGCCGTGCTGCTCAGCTTCGCCCCGATCGCGGACGAAGCGGACATCGAGTTCGTCCGCTGGCTCGGGGCCGACCTCCCCGATTCGGCGGAGAGGACGATCCTCGAGGGGGACGACGCCGAAGCCGCCCGGCGGAGCGCGGCGCGCGCCGTCGAGGTCTGGGAGTCGGTCGTCGCGGATGCGCGGGCGGAGGACCTGAGCGTCCCGCTCGGAGTCAACGTCGAGCAGGTCTCCGCGCGTCACCTCGAGCCGGCCGCCGACCTCCTGCGCGAGTTCGCCCGTCGCCTCCCGGCCCCCTCGTCCGGGCACGGCTCCCCGGATCCCTCGCCCTCCGCCGTCCGGCCGTCGGCGCCGTTCGACGAAGCGAAGGAGGGGGCCCGCGTTGGGCGGTGAGCGGGCTCCCTACGTCCGCCGATCGGCCGATCGGACTCCCCCTCGGCGTGCCGACGCGCGCACCACGCGCCCGTCCACCCACCACGGCCGCCCGTCCAGCTCCACGTGGGCTCCGCCGAGCGTCGTCAGGTAGCCGAAGCGGGCCCGGTTCCGCCCGCCGAGCGAGCGGTTGTCGCCGAGCAACAGCCCGACCGTGCGGTCCGAGAGCTCGCCGACCTCGGGGGCGCGATCGACGGCGGGGTTCAGCCCGATCGTGAGCGCGGTGGGCCGGTTCCGCCCGTGCCCTCCCCGCCGGTACGCCGAGTGGAACGCTTCCCCGCCGCGGTCGAACGAGAACTCCACGAGGCGTCCGCCCGCGAACGAGAACCGCGCCCCCACTGCGACGGGCGCGTCCGCGAATCGGTCGTACGCCGAGCGGTTCGACTCCCAGGTCCCCTCGGCAACGCCGTCCGCGAGGCGCACGGCGACGAACCCCGTCGGGACCTGGGTCCATGACCCCCGCACGGTCGGAGCGGCCGCCCGGACCCGGCCGTCCGCCAAGGTCAGCGAGCCGCGCTCGATCGCGAGGTCGAGCCGGGTCCCGTTCGCGTGGCGGACGGTGACGTGATGCGCGTGCCCGAGGGGGCCGGCGAGCTCGCGCGCGCGTCGGGCGAGCCGGGCCGGGTCGACGAGGCTCGCCCGCAGGACCTCTCGATGCCAGGCGGCGAGGTCGACGCCGTACCGGGCGGCGGCCGGTGCCGTGACGCTCGCGATCGCCATCCGGACGCCGCGCAGGCCCGAGCGGCGCGCCCGCCGCCACCACGCCGGGCCGTGCCGGGCGACGAGGGCCTCCACGTCGTGGACGGGAAGGCCCAGGAGTCGGGGGAACGCCTCGGGGCCGCCGAAGTAGACGTACGCCCCTGGGTGGCCCGCGAGCCGGGACGGGGCGACGGGAAGCGAAGGGACCGAAAGGGCGAGCGACCGGAAGAACGTCGCTTCGTCCTCGACGACCAGGAACGACTCCGCGCCGCGGCGACGCGCTTCGAGGACGAACGCGCGGGCCCACTCGAGCGCGTGGCTCCACGTCTCCACGGTGACGGTCTCGCGTCGTCGGACGCCGAGGTACCGGTCGAGGACGAGGGCCGCGAGCGCGTCCGGCCCGCGGCCGGGGGCCCGCGGGGTCACCGGGCCTCGCCGGTGGGGGCCGCGTGAGGATGGCGATGCCCGGTCCGGCCGCCGGCGACCGCGGGGGTCGTGACGAGCCACCCTCCGTCGAGGATCCCCTTCACGCCCCGCAGGTCCTCGGCCGCGGTCTCGATCTCCCGGCGACGGCCGGCGAGCACGACCACTTCCGCGCAGGCGTCCCCCTCGAGGTGCACGTGCGACGTGGACCGGACGTGCTCGCCCCACCGGTGTTCGGCCCGGGTGAGGCGCACGAGAACGTTCGGAGTATCGTGGCGGTAGAGGAGCGCCACCACCCCGAGAGCGTCCGAGTCGGGGTCGGCGAGGGTCCGCTCGCTGAGCTCCTTGCGGATCAGCGCCCGGATCCCTCCCGAGCGGCTCCGGCTGTTGCGTCGCGCTACCCAGCGGTCGAGCAGGTCGACCAGCTCGGGTTCGAGCGAGACGCCCAGCCGTACGACCTTGCGGGTCACGGCTCGCCCGACGGCGCGAGGGGCGCCGACGCCTCGGCGGGGGGGCTCACCGCTTCGACAGGTCCGAAGCCGATCTCCTCGTAGTGCTTGACGCGATAGATGGCGAGGGCGACGAGCCAGGCCCCCACGAACAGCACGACGATCCCGACCCCAAGGGCTTCGAAGCTGAGGCCGCCGAGCCACGTCCAGAACGGTCCCGACCAGCCGAGCTCGGCCGAGAGCACCTGGAGGAGCTCGACACCGCCGATCGCAAACGCCACGAGGACGGAGAGGACGGTGAGGGTGAGGTTGTAGTAGACCTTGCGGATCGGCTGGTCGAACGCCCAGCCGTAGGCGTAGCGCATCGCGATCCCGTCCGAGGTGTCGGAGAGGACCATCCCGCACGTGAACAGGAGCGGGAGGATCAGCACCGCCCAGAGGGGGAACGCCCCGGTGCCCCCGAAGTAGACCGCGATCCCGATGAGGAGGACCTCGGTGGCGGTGTCGAACCCGAGCCCGAACAGGACTCCGATCGGATAGATCTGGTACGGTTCGTTGACGATCCGGAAAAGCCGGCCGAAGTAGCGGTAGAGGAACCCGCGCTTCTCCATCTGCTCGTCGAGGGCCTTCTGGTCGAGCCGACGGTCGCGGAGGCCCCGGAAGATGCGATAGACCTCGACGACGATCAGGACGTTCACGAGCCCGATGATCAGGAGAAAGACGCCCGAGACCGCGGTCCCGAGGACCGCCCCGACCGAGGCGAAGGTGTGGTAGTTCTGGTTGATGAAGTTGAGCGCGACCACGAGCGCGACGATCATCCCGCTGACGATCGTGGAGTGGCCCAGCGAGAACCACGTCCCGACCGTGAGCGGACGCTTCCCGTCATTGAGGAGTTTGCGGGTCGTGTTGTCGATCGCGGCGATGTGGTCGGCGTCGAAGCCGTGGCGAACCCCGAGGACGTACGCGGTGATCGCGAGGCCGCTGAAGATGAGCCCTCCGCCGGTGAGCTCGCCGGGGTAATGGTGCGGCAGGTAGGCGAACGCCGCGGCGAACGCCCCGACCGTCGCCGCGAGGATCAGCGCGTAGAGGAGCACGACGGTGGCCTTCTCCGATCTCGTGAGGGCGAGGCCGTGGGGGTCCGACGCCCCGGGGGCCACGGTCATCGGCCCGACGAACGAGGGGCGTCACTTAAGGTTATGCGCTCTTTCCAAAAGGTGTTACCGGCCTCCGCGCTCACTGGAGGGCCGGGGTCAGGACCGCGATCGCCCGGGCGAGGTCGTCATGGTCGAGCAGGAAGATCGTGTC
>JAKAVH010000198.1 GCA_021827545.1 Thermoplasmata archaeon | reverse complement strand
GATGTGGGTCCCCGTCAGGCCGAGGACCTCCCGCAGGAAATGCACGAGCAGGGTACGGGGCTCGACCTCCGCGACCACCGGTGCGCCGTTCACCGTCAGCTCGACGCGCATCGATCGCCCGCCGGAGGTGACGGAGGCGGCCGGCGCGACGGGGCGCGCGCTCGCGGACATCAGCCTCCTCCCTTCGCCCGGGCCAGCGCGCGCTCGAGCACCCTCCGGGTGAGCACCGAGGCCATGGCCCGCTTGTACTCGATCGGGCCCCGGAGGTCGGTACTCGGCTCGGCGACCGATTCGGCGAGACCGGCCGCGTGCGCGAGGCGGGAGGGATCCGGGGCCTGGCCGACCAGTGCTCCTGCCACCGGTCGCGCGAGGATGGCCGTGGGACCGACCCCGGTGAGGGCGACGCCGGCGGATTCGACGCGACCCGAGCCATCGAGGATGAGGTTGGCCGCGGCGCCGGCCATCGCGAAATCGCCGGCTCGCTTCTCGATCTTGTGGTAGGCGTTTCCCTGATGGGGGCGTACCTTGGGGATCCGCACCTCGACCACGATCTCGGTCGGTTCGAGCGCCGTCACGAACGTGTCGCGGTAGAAGTCCGAGACCGCAAGCGTCCTCGGACCCTTCGGACCCTCCGCCACGACCTCCGCGCCGAGCGCGAGCATGCAGGCCGGTAGATCGTTGCCCGGATCGCCATGGCAGACGTTCCCGCCGACGGTGCCGAGATTCCGGACGAGCGGGTCGGCGATCTCCTGCGCGGCGTCGGTCAGGATCGGGTAGGACTTGCGGAGCAGCGGCGAGTCGAGCAGCTCCCCCGTCCGCGTGATCGCCCCGATCTTGAGGTGCCCCCCCTCCTCGCGGATGTACGCCAGGTTCGGGATGCGGTTGATGTCGACCAGCGCCCGGGGTTGGGCCAGGCGGAGCTTCATCAGCGGGATCAGGCTGTGCCCCCCCGCGAGGCCCTTCGCCTCGCCGTCGAACCGGCGGAGGAGGGAGACCGCTTCGTCCACGCTGTGGGGGGCATAGTACTCGAACTCGGGCGGGATCATCGAACTGACCTCGGGCCAAGACCCGTTGCGGTTACGCGCGATGAGTAATAGTTCTTGCTAAGGTGTATCACGGGGCCGTACCGGTCAGGCCCTGGGGACCCCTCCGCAACCGTGGCGGGTGGGCTATATGGGGAGGCGGATGATGTCCTGTCGCCGATGCTCACCGACGCCTTCGGCCGCGAGGTCACCGACATTCGCATCAGCGTGACCAAACGCTGCAACTTCGGCTGCGTCTACTGCCACGACGAGGGTCTCGGCCCGGTCGCGCGGCCCCGCACCCCCCACGGGGAAGAGATGACCCCGGCCGAAGTGGAGCGGATCGTTCGGGTCGCTCGGGAGTTCGGGATCCGATCGGTGAAGTTCACGGGCGGCGAGCCGCTCGTGCGCCTGGACCTCGAGGAGATCGTGGGACGGACCGTCGCCCAGATCCCGGACGTCTCGCTCACGTCGAACGGCTCGATGTTGGAGGGGCGGGCCGAGGCGTTGCGCGACGCGGGCCTGAAGCGTGTGAACGTGTCGGTGGATTCGATCGATCCCGAGCAGTTCCGGTCGATCCGGAAGGGGTCGCTCGGTCCGGTGCTGCGGGGTATTCGCGAAGCGCTCCGGGTCGGCCTCAAGCCGGTCAAGCTCAACATGGTGGTCTTCCGTCCCACGCTCGGAAACATCCCCCGGATGATCGATTACGTCGGCCAGACCGAAGGGCTCAAGCTTCAGCTCATCCAGTTCATGCCCGAGCTGGTCACCCATCCGGAGTGGATGGTCGATATCGAATCGGTGAAGCGCTGGCTCGAGGCGAACGCGTCGCGGGTCCTCGTCCGGGACATGCACCACCGTCGCGTCTACCTCTTCCGCGAGGCCGAAGTGGAGGTCGTGGACCCCGTCTACAATCCGGAGTTCTGTGCGAACTGTCACCGCCTCCGGGTCACCCACAAGGGCGAGCTGAAGGGCTGTCTCAATCGCAACGACGACCTCGTCCCGACCCGAGGGCTGGACGACGATGCGCTGCGCGCGGCGTTCCGCCGGGTGATCACGACCCGCGTTCCGTACTATGGAGGCCTTCTCACCTCGTTCCCGCGCCGTCTCCCGGTCCCCCACGGCGCCCCGGTACCGACCTTCGAGCTGGGGGCATGAGCGGGGCCGGTCCCGGGCTTCCGTTCACGGCCTCCGTCGACGCGTTTCTGGTGGCGCTCTCCTCCCAGAGGTACGTCATCGACCGGGACCTCGCCACGGCCGTCTTCCTCGCGATCCGGCTGGAGAAGCCCCTCCTTCTCGAGGGGGAACCCGGATGCGGGAAGACGGAGATCGCGAAAGCGCTCGCCGCCGCGGCCGGCACCTCCCTGATCCGTCTGCAGTGCTACGAGGGCCTCGACGTCAGCGCGGCGCTCTACGAGTGGGACTACCCCCGGCAGCTCGTAGCGATCCGTCTCCACGAGCGCGACCGGACCTCGGCCGAGGTGGAGAGCGAGATCTATAGCGAGCGGTTTTTGCTGCGGCGCCCGCTGCTCCGCGCGCTGGAGGGGGACGGTCCGGTCGCCCCGGTCCTCTTGATCGACGAGCTCGACCGCGCCGACGAGGAGTTCGAAGGGCTGCTCCTTGAGGTCCTCTCCGACTTCCAGGTCACGGTTCCCGAGCTCGGCACGATCCGCGCGAAACGGGTGCCGATCGTCATCCTCACCTCGAACCGGACGCGCGAGCTCGGGGATGCCATCAAGCGACGGTGCCTGTACGCGTACATCGGCTACCCCTCGCCGGAAAAGGAGGTCGAGATCCTCCGGCGTCGGCTGCCCGAGCTCTCGGAGCACCTGGCTCGGGAGATCGCGACGTTCGTCCAGCGGTTGCGCGGGCAGGAGGACCTTGCGAAGCGTCCCGGGGTCGCCGAGACCCTCGATTGGGCGAGCGCGCTGTTGGCCCTCGGGGAGGCGAACGTGCGGGCTCGGACGGTCTCCGAGACGCTCGGGCTCCTCCTCAAGGACGCCCGGGACCTCGCCACGTACCACGGAGACCGGGCGGCCTCCCTCCTTACGGCGCCATGAGCTCCGGGGCCGACGCACCGGTGTCCGACACCCGGTTCCTGTCTCGCCTCCAAGGGTTCGTCGGCCAACTCCGGCTCCACGGAGTGCCGGTCGGGACCGGCGCAACCGTCGACCTGGGGGCGGCGCTTCGGGTCCTGCCGCTGCTCGAACGGCCCTCCGCGCGCACGGCCTGCCGCGTGACGCTCGCGAAGTCGCCTGCCGAGGTCCGCACGGTCGAGGAGATCTTCGACGCGTACTGGGACGGGGCCGCTCCTCCCCCGATCTCCCCCCCGCCGGACGGCCGCGCGGCGGCCCGCTCATGGGAGCGACGGACCGGGATGCCTTCTCCACTACCGCGCCGTCGATTACCGGACCGGGAAGAATCCTCCGAGACGATGGAGGGCCGCTATAGCCGGGCGGCTCCCGCGTCGGACCACGGAATCTCCGCGCGGCCGGCCGAGGAGCTGCGAAAGCTCGGTCATGCCGCGCGACGCTTCCGCCGTCACGTC
>JAKAVH010000277.1 GCA_021827545.1 Thermoplasmata archaeon | reverse complement strand
GGGGGCGACCTCACCGCTGATCTCGATCGCCGGCACGCTCGAAGGCGCCGCCTATGTCGCCTGCCCGATCGGGGTCAGCCAGAGCATCGACCTCAAGACGCAGAGTCTGGATACCTCAGGCCTCAACCTCATCGGCTTCGACCCGGCGACCCAGGAGCTCGTCGGTGCGAATCCCGTCGGGGCGCCCGATCAGATCGTCCTCCTCAACGGACTGACCGGGGCGTACGAGGGGCAGGTCCCCGTGGGGACTTCCCCTTCGTCGGTCGCCTACAATCCCGAACAGAATCAGCTGTTCGTGGCGAACTCCGGTTCGAGCAACGTGACAATCCTCGACGCGAGTACGTTCGTCAGTGAGGGTTCTCTCCCGACCGGGACCGGAACCCAGCCCGTCGCACTGCTGGTCGATCCCTCGACCGAGCTCCTCTACGTGGCGGACGGAGGTACCGGGCCCGCCTCGCTCAGCGTCTACCAGCTCGACGACATGGACGATGGCGCCCACTCGACGGCCCTCTCGGGGGCGCCGATCGGTCTCGTGCTGGACCCCATCGACGGCCATGTCTACGTCGCCGGCAACGTGAACGGAGCGGGTACGGTCTGGGAGTTCGCCGCCGGCTCGTACCTCAGTCAGATCACCCTCTCCTCGAGCCTCTCGGGCATCGCGGTCAACTCCACCTCAGGGCTCCTCTACGTGGCGCTCCCGAACGCGAACGAGCTACAGTTCCTCACGCCGGGCAACCCTCCCGCTCTCGGTGCGGTGGTCACGGTTCCCAGCCCGGTGGGGGTGGCGTTCGATATCGCCAGCGGACTGGTCTACGTCTCGAGCAGCAACGGGGAGATGTACGTCCTGAGCGGGACGGTCGTGGTCGCGACCTTCGAGGCCGGTCAGAATCCCGGACCGCTCGTCTACGATCCGGCCTCCCAGTTCGTGTACTGGGCGGCGGATGTCTCGAACCCGGACCCACGCATCATCCTCGGAGGATAGGCGGGGAACCGTCGCTCTCCGGCCGGGTCCCAGGACCACCGGGTCACCCTATCGACGGCGGACGCTCGTCGTCTACGCAGCTTTCCGGCCGGTCGAGGGATGGGCCGTCGGCGGCGAGCTCACCGAACGGGCGACTTCCGATTTTCGGAGAGCCGTCGCGGAAAAGCGCACCACAGGGTAGCCGGCTACCGATTCTCCGACCTCCTCGCTCGGCAGGATTAAGAGCGCCGAACCGCTCCTCTCTCTCGGTGAATCCGTCTCGGGGGCGCGAACGATGCTGTTCGGAGTTGCAGAAGTAGAGGCGATCGGAAGGGTGGCGGCAACGGCGGCAGCGCGAGCGGCGGCATCGATGCAGGCGCTCGCCTCGTTCAAGGCGATGGCCGCGACGAACGTGGTGGCGGCCAAGATCAGCGGGTCCCAGATGGCAGCGTTCAAGCTGGCGGCGGCCAAGTCGCTCGCGGCCTCGCGGCTCGCAGCCACGGCCGCGGCGACGGTCAAGGCGGGCCTCACCAAAGCGATGTTCTCGAACACCCTCTTTGCCAAGACGGTGGCCCCCCACGCCGCCGTGATGAAGGCCGCGACCGTGAAGGTCGCCGCCGCGAAAGTCGCGGCCACGAAGGCGACGGCCGCCCAGCTCGTCGCGACGAAGGCCTCTCTCGTACAGGTGGCGGCGGTCAAGGCCACCGCGACCAAGGCCGCACTGGTCAAGGCGACGGTCAGCGCCGTGATGGCCTAGATCGCCCGCGGGCGATCCCCGGATCGCGAACCCCTTCTTCGCTTTCTCTCCGCACGGAACGATTTGGAACAGCGCCGCCGAAGTGGGCGGCTCCGCACGGTCCGATCCTCGGGTCCTCCCTGGGCCGGAAACCGTGACTCCTGCCCGCGGTTCGGCCTCTCGGTGCTCCACCCGGCGGGGTGCGCTACGGGAATCCCCGGGCGGCCAGGGCGGCCGAGGCGATGTGGTCGGTAAGCCAGCCGGGATAGATCGACGATCCCAGGGCGAAGGTACGACGGATCTCGGCCACTCCCTCCACGCTGGCCAGGCGACGCAAGAACCTCTCGAGCGAGGTCGGCACGTCCGCGGGAACGAGCCCGGCAAGCGCGGTCGCCCCGCCCCCGGGCTCGACACCGAACCCATCGCCTGCGACCGGCATCCAACCGTGGGTCGATCGCTCGATCCAGCCGATCACCGGGTCACGGTGCGCCGCGCTCGCGAGGTCGATCCGGACCAGCGCGAGCGGAAACTCCTCGGAGGCGGGCCCGTGGGTCCACCAGCAAGCGTGAGCGTCGATCAGCTGGTGGTAGCACCGGGCGGCGGTCTTGAGCGAGATCCCGACGGCGTCATGGATATCGGCGAGCGGAGCCTCCGGCTCGCGGCGGAGGAAGAGCAGCACCCGCCAGTCCAGGGAAGAAAGCTCGCGCGAGCAGGGGGGGATGTAGTACGGTCTCGGGGCGGCGGGGGCACCTCCGGGCGATAGGCGACCGATCAGCGCTCCAACGCGGGCGGCGGTCGCGGTGCTGTCCGCGACGAAGTGGACCTGCATCTTGCGCTCGGACTCGTCAAGAATGTCTCGGGTGAACACCACGCCGTCCACCAGTCCGAGGTCGCGAAGGAGGTGATCGACGTCCGCCGATTGCCGGATGGGGAGGTCCGTGACGAACAGCCGCCGCCCGAACAGCGAGGGGTTGGGGAGCACGACCTGGTCCTTCAGGAACCCGCGTTCGGCGAGATGCTGCAGGCGGTTTCGGACGCCGCTCTCGCTGATGCCCACTCTCTCGGCGATCGTTCGCGGAGTGATCCTCGGATCGATCAGCCGCCGGCCGCCCCAGAACCGCGCTTCGCCTCCGGGCGAGAGGAAACGGTAGATCGCGAAGTCGAGCGGGTCCATGGATCGCCCCTGACTCGGAGGCCTCGACCTGGGGCCGACCGACCGGGTCCCCTGTGGCCCATCCCGGCCGAGACCCTGACCGCTCGCCGGGAGAGCCCCGTCAGTCGGCGAGGGCCTGGTTGGCCGCCCGAAGACGTCGACTCATCTCGGCGAGGATGTTGAGGATCACGTTCGGCTGGCTCGCGGCGAACCCCCAGAACTCCCACTTCTGGAGGCGGGCCATCTTGGACGGCTCCGCGGCGACGACGTCGGCGGAACGGGGGAGGTCATCGAAGAGCGACATCTCGCCGAAGAACTGACCGGCGCTGAGGCGGGAGAGGCTCCGGTTTCCCCGTCGGACTTCCGCTGCGCCCTCGAGGATCAGATAGAGGCCGTCTCCCGGGTCGCCCCGCTGGACGACGGACTCCCCCGCATCGAATGTGAGCACTTCCGTCCACTTGGCGAGGGTCTTCAGCTGGCTTCCCGAAAGAGATCCGAGAATGGAAACGCTCTTCAGCCGTGTCGCGAGCTCAGCCTGAGGGAACTTTACGGGCGTCGACACATTGGCCCGCAGTCCGTCCCGGGATTAATACGTGATTCCGGACCGAAGGCCTTTGCGACCTCCTGAAGTCCTGCCCCGACGGGATCGGCCGCCCCATCGCCCCCCGGTCGGGCTGTCGCTCGCCCCGGGACGATCCACCTCCCTCCCGTCGCAGGGTCG
>JAKAVH010000091.1 GCA_021827545.1 Thermoplasmata archaeon | reverse complement strand
CGTGACCCGGTGGGGCTGCGGTCCCATCGCGGCCCGAAGACGCTCGCGCGCGGGTCGCCACGGATTCGCAGTTCAACATGTATAAGTAACCCGATCCGTTAGGAGCGCCGCGTGCGGACAGAGAACGGCCGATCGTCGGGGGTCCGTCGCTCGCACGGCGCGTCCCGGCGGTTTCGGAGTGCTCCGATGACCGTCCACCCGAACGGAACCCTCCCGTGAACGATACCGTCGCCCCTGCGGGTGCCGCGACCTCGGCCGAAAGCGCCGCGCCCTCGGTCTTCGCGCGAAAGTCGAGCGGGCTTGTCAAGGAGCTCGGCGCGTTCGAGTCGTTCTCGATCAACCTGATCTCCCTCGGGCCCGGCCCGGCGTTCGGGCTGTTTTTCACGATCCTCCTGTTCATCACCGGCGCGAACCTGATGGACGCGGTGCTCATCGCCGCGCTGATCGCGGTTCCCACGGTGATCGCGTACGCCGTGATGAGCATCGAGATGCCGCGTTCCGGCGGCGAGTACGTGTACTCGTCGCGGATGCTGCACCCGTACTTCGGGTTCGTCTCGGGTGCGGCGCGCATGATGAACGTCATCATCTACGCGGCGGTCCTCCCCTACTGGTTCGTCACCCTCTCGGTCGGTCCCGGGTTCGGCGCCTGGGGAGCGATCACCGGCAACACCACGTTCCTGAATTGGGGCAACTGGCTCACGCTCGGGCTCCCGACGATCAACAACCTCTACGTCGTGATCATCGGCGAGGTCCTCACGATCGTCGCGATGCTCCTCTACATCGTGCTGAAGCCGCGCCCCGCGTTCCGCGTCTTTTCGGCGCTGCTCCTGCTCGAGCTGCTCGGGCTCGTGGTGTCGGTGGTGCTGCTCGCCGCGATGGGGCACTCGGCGTTCGTGACCACGTTCAACAGCTTCATGACCAACGGCTACGGCGCGCCGGCGGGTTCCTATCAGTACCTTGCGAACTACGGCGCCACGAACTTCGGGGCGTACGGTTCCTCGTGGACGAACACGCTCGAGTTCGTGCCCCTGATCTTCGCGTTCTACTTCATGTTCTCCACCGCGCCGAGCTACATCGCGGGGGAGTTCCGGCGCAGCGCCCGCTCGATCCGCATCGGAATGGCGATCTCGTACCTGCTCGCCGTCGTCTTCTCGATCCTCCTGGTCTTCGAGTTCGAGCAGGTCGTCGGCATGAACTTCCTGAACGGGACCGCCTCCCAGCTCTATTACGGGGTCTACGGCGGTTCGGCCCAGTACTTCCTGCCGTTCGGCGCGGGGCTCGCCTCGTATCCCATGATGGCGGCGCACGGAAACAACATCCTGATCGCCATCATCTTCCTCGGGTCCGTGAGCTGGTACGCGCTCTGGGTGATCCTCGGGCTGTACATCTTCTCCCGATACGCGCTCTCCTTCTCGCTGGACCGGCTCTTCCCGCGGTTCATGAGCGCCACCACCCGCTCGACGCATTCGCCCGTCGCGGGGATCGTCACGGTCTCCGCGTTCGGCCTCGTGCTGATGCCGCTCATGACCTACTACTACAGCGACCTCTACACGCCGTTCGTCTTCCTCCTGTTCTTTTTGCCGATGGTGTCGGTCAGCCTCACCTCGCTCTCCCTGGTCCGGCTCGGCATCCAGAAGCGCCGTCCCCTCTCCACGGCGGCCGGCGTCGTCTCCTTCGGGATCACCGTGGTCGCGGCCTACCTGGTCACGACGCTGCCCCTGCTCGGCTCGGCCGCCGGCTTCACCCCGTCGAACCAGACGACCGGATACTTCGCGATCGTCTTCATCCTGGTCGTCTCGGCGATCTGGTACTTCGTGGCCCGCTGGTACCACCAGCGGCGTTCGGGACTGGACATCGCGCTGGCCTTCAAGGAGCTCCCGCCGGACTGATCGCGGGGCGCGGGACCGCCGTTCGATGACGGAACCGACCGACGTGACCCGCTCGCCGAGGTTCGCCCAGGTCGCGACGTTCGCCCGGCTCCCGCTGCGCCGGGAGCTCGACGGGGTGGGGTCGGCGTTCGTGGGGATCCCGTGGGACGATGCGACGAGCTTCCGCAGCGGGGCGCGCGAGGGACCCTCGGCGATCCGGAACCATTCGCGCCTACTGCGGACCTACCACCTCTTCCAGAAGGTCTACCCGTTCCGCGTCCTCGACACGGTCGACTTCGGCGACATCGATCCGGTGCCGGGCTTCCTCGACGACACCTTCGCGCGGATCGAAGAGGGGCTCACGCCCCTCTTTCGGGCCGGGGTCGTGCCGTTCATCGGTGGGGGCGATCACTCGATCACGCTCCCCGTGCTGCGCGCGCAGAAGGCCGCGACCGGCCGGCCCGTCCGGCTCCTTCACTTCGACGCGCACTACGACACCTGGGACACCTACTGGGGATCGAAGCGGTACACCCACGGCACTTGGGTGCGCCGCGCCTACGAGGAAGGGCTCATCGAGCCCGGCCACGTCTTCCAGGTCGGGATCCGGTCCTCCCTCTACGCGGCGGAGGATGTCGAGAACAATGCACGGTACGTGGACCGCACCTTCACGATCGAGGACGTCGACCGGGAAGGGCCCGAGGCCGTCGCGGCCTCCTTGGTCCGAGCGCTCTCGGACGGGCCGACGTACGTCTCGGTCGACATCGACGTGCTCGACCCGGCGTTCGCGCCGGGGACCGGTACCCCCGAACCGGGCGGGCTTTCGACCCGGGAGATCTTCCGCATCTTGCGACCGCTTGCGGCCGTGAACGTGGTCGGCTTCGACGTCGTCGAGGTCGCCCCGCAGTACGATCACACCGGTCAGGTCACGGCCCTCGCCGCCGCGAACCTCCTCTACGAGGGACTGGCCCTGACCGCGCGACACCGGACGGCCGGCGCGGCCTCCCGGGCGCCCTAGCGGGGACCGGTCCCGCTATCGGACCTCGTCGACGTCCTCGAACCAGGGCTCGCGCGTCCCCTTGGCGGCGCGCTTCTCCCACCGACGGGACTTCGGCAGCTGCTCGAGGAAGGCCAGGAACTGCCGGACGTGCTCCGTCGCGACGCCGAGGTTCTCCTCGGTGAGACCCCGGTCGTTGGGGATCCATTCGCCGAGCCGGTGGAGCACCCGCTCAAGGTTCGCCCGCGTATCGAACCAGAGCCCCCAGTCATCGCCCAGGAGCCCACCGAGGTACGCCCGGTCCATGCGGGAGAGCGGGATCGCCGTCAGGAGGGCCGCGAGATCGGCGAGGTCCGCGGGCGTGACGACGTGGATCTGGGACTTCCCGAGGAACAGGTCCTCCGGGGCGAGCGTGACGCCCGGCGAGAAGCGGTTCTTGAGCGGGATCTCGTGGCTGAACCGGAGCGAGTCGTAGAAGACATCGATCGAGAAGTGTGGGTGGAAGTAGATGTTGCGGAACATCCCATAGAGCGCGTTGGTCTCCCGGTCCTCGGTGAAGCCGAGCTCTTTGACGAACAGCTTGTAGATCGCCGAGGAATGCTTCTCGAGGCTCGCGAGGTCGAGGTCCTTGAATCGGGGCGTTCCGTCGTGGGCGACGCCGTGCCGGTGGAGGTAGATCCCGTGCGCCCGGGGTCGTGACGGATCCGGTAG
>JAKAVH010000041.1 GCA_021827545.1 Thermoplasmata archaeon | reverse complement strand
GAGGACCCGGGCGGGGCGACGGGCCCGAAGTCCTGCATCCGCTTCGCCATCGCGGCCATCAATCCCGCTCCCGCGCCCATGGCGAGAAGTCCCATCAGGAGGAACTCGTCGGCGCCTCCGGCCGACGGTGCGGAAACGACCAGCGGCGCCGGCCGGGACTCTGCCGGCAGGGTCGGGGCGGCCATCGGGGACCGGGCGAGGGCCAGGCGCGCCGACTCGCTCGCCCGCAGCATCGCCTGCATGAGGGCGAAGAGCTCCGTCGCCTCCTCCATCGTCATCTGGCGATTGCGCAGGCGGGTGACGAGGAACACGTAGCGCGCGTTCCGCTGGGCGTCGCCGCCCGGCGGGGGCGCGGTCGGCGGGGACGCGGAGTCCGGAGCGTACACGACCCGGCCCCTATTCCGCCGTGCCATTTGAAATGTCGTGGCCGAGGGCGCCGTCCGAGCCGTTATAGGCCGTGGGACCTTGAACGCCCGATGACCCCCGCGGATGCGCCCGAAACGGCCGACCGGAGCCGCCACGTCCACGTGCGCCTCTCGGACGAGCAGAGCTCGATCTACGACCTCATCACCGAGTACCTCCAGGCGTCGGGCAAGGCCCCGGACTGGTACTGGCGAACCGCCGGCCACCTCGAGGGGAACGAGGCCGACAACCTCGAGGAACTTCTCTCGAGCGCGTTCGAAGCGGGCGCGTTCATCGCCCACGACCACCCCGAGGACGTCACCTTCAAGTGGGTGACGGAGGAGGAGTGCGAGAAGGAACGTAAGCGCGAAGAGCGGGGCGAGATGCGCGAGGCGGCCAAGAAGGAACGCTCGAGCCTGAGCCACTACGCCTGACGGGTCCCGCTACCGTTCGGCACCGATCGTCCAGACGAGCGAGTCGCCGCCGTCCACGACCAGCGTCTCCCCCGTGACGAAGCGGGCGCCGTCGCTCGCGAGAAAGACCACCGCCTCGGCCACGTCCTCGGGCTCTCCCCAGCGGCCGGCGGGGATACCCCGGGCGATCGCGGCGGCCGCCTTGGGGCGGGTGTGGAGGGCGCGGGTCATGTCGGTGCGGACCCAGCCGGGCGCGAGCGCGTTCACGCGCACCTCGGGCGCGAGCGCGTAGGCGAGGCTCCGGGCGAGCGAGACCACGCCGGCTTTCGACGCCGAGTAGACGAGCTCCTCCGGGTACGCCGAGGAGGCGGCGATCGACGCGACGAGGATCGCCGAACCGCGCGTCCGACGAAGCTCGGCCGCCGCCGAGGCGACCGTGAAGTACGGGCCGAGGAGGTTCACGTCGAGGACGCGGTGCCAGGCGTCCGTGGAGACCCCCTCCCAGCCGTCCGGTCCCGTGATCCCGGCGTTCGCCACGACGACGTCGATCCGCCCGAGGCCGGCCCGGGTCGCCGCGACGGCCGTCTCCGCCTCGTCCCGCCGGGCGGCGTCGCTCGGCCGAGCGAGGACCCGGCGCCCGAGCGCCTCCACCTCCCGAGCGGTGCGAGCCGCCGCGTCCGCGTCGCGGGCGTATGTGAACGCGACGTCGAGCCCGTCGCGCGCGAGCGCGAGGACGATCGCCCGGCCGATCCCGCGGGCGCCGCCGGTCACGAGCGCGACGCGCGGGGGGTCGGGGGCGGACCCGCTCATCGGAGCGCGATCCCCCCGTCGACCCCGACGACGGTGCCCGTGACCCAGGAGGCCTGTCGGCTCAAGAGGTACCGGACGACCGGCGCGATGTCGTCCGGCTCCCCCCAGCGCCCGAGCGGGGTAGAGTCGGCGACCTTCTGGCGGAAGACCGGATCCTCGTGGCCCGCGCGGTTCATGTCGGTGCGGACGAACCCGGGGGCGACCGAGTTCACCCGGATCGACGGGGCGAGCTCGAGGGCGAGAGCGCGCGTCAGCTGCTCGACCGCCGCCTTGGTGGCCTGGTACGGCGCCCCGCCGACCGCGGCGTGCGCCCCGAAAACGGAGGAGATCGTGACGATCGCCGCGCGGTCGCTCTTGCGAAGGAACGGCGCCGCGGCCTGTACCGACCAGAACGTCCCTTCGAGGTCGGTCCGCTCCGTTTCCTCCCACCCGCGCGCGTCGACCTCCTCGAGCGACGGCCCGCGGTAGATCCCCGCGGAGGTCACGAGCCCGTCGAGGCGTCCTTTCCACCGCGCCGCGGCCCCGACGACGCCGGCCACCGCCTCGCGGTCGGTCAGATCGGCACCGAACCTCCGTGCGTCGACGCCGAGCGCCTTCGCCGCGCGGACGACCTCCTCGGCGCGGGCGGACTCGGCCCGGAAGTGGACCGCCACGTCGGCCCCGCCGCGCGCGAGCTCGAGCGCGATCGCACGACCGATCCCGCGCGAACCGCCCGTGACGAGGACGACGTACCCACGGACGTCGAACACGGCCGAAGGTGAGGCCCCCGGTAGAAAAACCCTACCGTCGGGGGACCGTTCGATCGACCCGGGGTCGAGGGAAGGAGTTACCCGAGGGCGCCCCGCGGCAGCCCCTTCGGGCGCGAGCCCCTACGGCTTCTTCTTGGACTTGCACCCGCACGTGTCGCACATCGAGGGCACCTCGACCCGGGAGATACGCTCCCCCCCTATCAACCTCTCGGCCGCGGGCCGGAGGGGGTCCCGGGCGCCCGCACCCGTGCGGTTTCCGCGCCCCGATGGTCCCGCGGAGAGGAGGAGCCCCTCGGCAGCCTAGATGCCGATCACCGAGTGGGCGACGATCAGGACGATGAACAGGATCGAGATCGTGTTCACGACCTTGATGAGCGGATTGATGGCGGGGCCCGCCGTGTCCTTCGTCGCGTCGCCGACGGTGTCGCCGACGACGGCGGCCTTGTGGGCGTCCGAGCGCTTGCCGCCGAAGTGGCCGCTCTCGATGTACTTCTTGCCGTTGTCCCACGCGGCCCCTCCGGTCGTCATCATGAGGGCGAGCGGGAACCCCGAGACGATCGTCCCGAGCAGGAGGCCCGCGAGCGCGACCGGTCCGAGGAGGAACCCGACCGCGAGGGGGGTCGCGACCGCGATGATCGCCGGTACCGCGAGCTGCTGGAGCGCGGTGAGCGTCACGATGTCGACGCACGTGCCGTAGTCGGGTTTCGCGGTCCCCGCGAGGATCCCCGGGATCTCCCGGAACTGGCGGCGGATCTCGAAGACCATCTTCTCGGCGGCGACGCCCACCGCGTTCATCAGGAACGAAGTGAAGAAGAACGGAAGGACCGCGCCGATGAAGAGCCCCGCCACGACGAGCGGGGTCGAGAGGGTGAGCAGGCCGGTGAACGACGCCCAGGTGTGGGTCGGGCCCCAGGCGTTCGCCGCGGCGAACGTGTACGCCGCAAAGAGCGCGAGCGCCGCGAGGACGGCCGAGCCGATCGCGTACCCCTTCGTGATCGCCTTCGTCGTGTTGCCGACCGCGTCGAGCGGGTCGGTGATCGCCCGGGCCTCCTCGGGGAGGTGCGCCATCTCGGCGATCCCGCCGGCGTTGTCGGTGATCGGGCCGAACGCGTCGATCGAGATGATCATCCCCGTGACCCTGAGCATGCTCTCCGCGGCGAGCCCGATCCCGTACATCCCTAGAGATGCGTCCGTGCCGTG
>JAKAVH010000143.1 GCA_021827545.1 Thermoplasmata archaeon | reverse complement strand
GGCGGGATCGCCTCCGTCTTCCCGGACCCGCTCCGTGCCTGGATCTCGAACGGGAACGTGATCACCGGCCTCGCGGTGCTGATCTTCGCGGCGCTGCTCCTCGCCGCGAGCATGCTCAACACGATCTTCCTGATCTGGTGGGAGCGCAAGCTGCTCGGCCGGTTCATGGACCGTCGAGGGGCGATGCACGTCGGCTACGCGGGGCTCCTCCAGAACTTCGCCGACGGATTCAAGCTGTTCCGCAAGACCACCGTCCAGCCGCGCGAGGCGGACGCGCTCGGATTCTTCACCGGCCCCACGGCCTACATGGTGACGTCGATGATCCTGTTCGGCGTCCTTCCGATCTCTTCCGGCTGGAATTCGGGAGCCCTCCCGCTGAGCCTGCTGCTCGCCCTCGCGATCTTCTCCTTCGCGCCGCTCTTCATCTTCGTCAGCGCCTGGTCGAGCAACAACAAGTACTCGCTGATGGGCGGGATGCGCTCGGCCGCCCAGATGATCGCCTACGAGGTCCCGCTGCTGCTCGCGGTCGTGGCGGTCGTGATCGTCGCGGGCAGCTTCGACCTCACGACGATCGTGTACGAGCAGCAGAACTACTGGTTCTGGGGCCCGCTGTTCGTCGCGCTCGTCGTCTTCGTCGCCGGGATGCTCGCCGAGATGGAGCGGATCCCGTTCGACCTGCCCGAAGCGGAGGCGGAGCTTGTCGAAGGCTGGAACACCGAGTACGGCGGGATGCTCTTCGCCTTCTTCATGCTCGCCGACTACCTGCGCTCGCTGATCGGGAGCATCCTGGTGGTGCTCCTCTTCCTCGGCGGCTGGACGATGCCGAGCTGGGTCCCGAGCGCCGCGACCTCGTTCCCGCTCGCCGGGATCTTCTGGTTCATGCTGAAGACCTACCTGGTCTTCGCCGTCTTCGTCTGGATCCGGGCCGCGCTTCCGCGCGTGCGGACCGACCAGCTCCTCAGGGTCGGTTGGAACCGGATGATCCCGCTCTCGCTATTGGCGGTGTTCCTCGCCGCGGCGCTCGTCACGGTGAAGTGCGTGCCGGTGTTCGGTTGCCTCCCGTCGCCGGGAATTTAATCGTACGTAGGGAGAGAAGCACGATGAGCGACGTGACCGCGACCGAGAAGCCCGACGAGAACCCGATCCTCTGGGTCGCGCGCCCGATGGCGACGGCGGCCCGACAGTTCGCGAAGAGTCTGTTCCGTCCGTCGACGATCGTCTACCCGTACGAGCGGCTCGAGGACCCGAAGTTCCGCGACCGGCTCGACGTGGCGTCGGGAAAGCCGTTCGGTGTCGGTCAGGTCTGGGACAACTATAGGGGCGTTCACGCGCTCAACATCGCGACCTGCATCAGTTGCAACCTCTGCGCGTTCAGCTGTCCGGACGTCTGCATCGACATGGTCACGACGGCGGGCAGCGACCCCAAGCATCCGAAGAAGTGCCCCCAGATCGACTACGGTAAGTGCAGCTACTGCGGATTCTGCTCGGACGCCTGCCCCGAGGGCTGCCTCACGATGACGACCCGCTACGAGCTGTCGGTCTCGAAGCGCTCGGACATGATCTATCCGCCCGAGCGGCTCTTCGAGGTCTTCCGCTCGAAGCTCCCGATGAACCCGATCCGGCTCGCGCGGCCGGAGAACGAGGACGCGATCCTGCTCGACCCGCCGCTGTGCATCGGCTGCAACGCGTGCGCCCGCGACTGCCCCACGCAGTGCATCACGATGCTCGACGTGCCGAAGCCGGAGGCGAAGCCCGGCGAGAAGCTCCCGAAGCGCATCTGGAAGGAACCGGTCGTGAACGACTCCGACTGCGTCCGCTGCGGCACGTGCATCAGCGTCTGCCCGAAGGAATGCCTCTTCTGGGGGACTCGCAAGTGATCCTCGAGGAACTGGCATTCCTCGCGCTCGCCGTCGTCGCCCTCGCGACGGCGCTCCTCGCGCTCCTCGTGCGGGAGCTCGTGCATACGATCCTCTGGATCGCGGTCTTCTTCGTCGACCTCTCGGCGATCTACTTCCTCTTGGAGGCGCCGTTCCTCGGGGTGCTCCAGCTCGGCGTCTACGCCGGGGCCGTGACCGTGCTGCTCCTTTTCGGCATCATGGTCACGCGCAAGCGGATCTTCTCCCGCGAGGCGACGACCGGGATCGGCGCGGTGCCGCTCGCGCTCGCGCTCGTGACGTTCATCTTCGTCATCGCCTCCGTCGGCGAGTTCTCCGCCGGAGCCACGGTCCACGCCTACGATCCCACGTACCTCTCCCAGAACCTTTTCAACGTCAACGGTCCCTGGCTCCTCCTCCTCGGGCTGATCATGCTCGGGGCCGTCGGCGGCGCGATCTACCTGGTCCGGGAGGGGCGCGAGTGAGCGGGCTCCCGATCGTCGGCTTCGTCGGTCTCTCCGCGGCCCTCCTTGCGGTGGGGATCTTCGGGATCCTGACTCGGCGGAACTTCATCCTCCTCCTGATCGCGATCGAGATCGCGATGAACGCGGGAATCCTCAACTTCGTCTATTTCGCCGCGTACACCGGCGGAACGGCGGGGCTCACGGGGCAGGCGATCGCCGTCGTTCTGGTCGGCTTTGCCGCGACCGAGGTCGCGGTGGGGCTCGCGATCGTCCTGGCCCTGAACCGACTGCGCGGATCGATCAACGTCGCCGAGGCCACGGAGCTCCGGCGGTAGGAGGAACGACGCATGGTCTCGCTCGCCGACCTCTTCGGATACGCGTTCCTCGTTCCGCTCCTCATGGTCCTCTCCTTCGTGATCGTCGGGCTCGCGGGGACGCGCCTCAAGCGGTTCGAGTGGGGCGGATGGCTTGCGGTCGGGTTCGCCGGCGCCGCGCTCGTGGTCGGCGTCCTGATCGCCGCGGCGGAGCTCATGGACCCGAGCCGTTACACGAACGTCCAGTTCACCTGGTTCCACCTCCCGGCGGCCCCGGGGGTCTTCCCGAACGGCTTCTCGCTGGTCGCCGGGACGCTCGTCGACCCGATCTCGGCGCTCATGCTGCTCGTTGTGACGGTCGTCGGCTTCCTCGTGATGCTGTACTCGATCGGGTACATGCACCACGATCACGGACTGCCCCGCTACTACGCGGAGCTCTCCCTCTTCCTCGCGGCGATGAGCGGCCTCGTCATCGCGAACAACCTGTTCGAGTTCTTCCTGTTCTGGGAGCTGGTCGGCGTCTGCTCGTACTTCCTCATCGGGTTCTATTACGAGAAGCCGAGCGCGTCGAGCGCCGCGAAGGAGGCGTTCCTCGTCACGCGCGTGGGGGACGTGATGTTCCTCCTCGGGATCTTCATTTACTTCTACTACTACGCGACCACCGGCCCCTCGGGCGGCTGGGCCGCGAACGGGTTCGTGTTCGTGCGCGGCACGACGCCGTTCCTCGCGGGGGCGATGGGCGGCCAGTCGACGGTCCTCACGGTCGCGGGGATCATGATCCTCGGCGGCGCGGCCGGCAAGAGCGCCCAGTTCCCCCTCCACGTCTGGCTCCCCGACGCGATGGAAGGTCCGACCACGGTCTCCGCGCTCATCCACGCCGCGACGATGGTCGCCGCCGGCGTCTACCTGCTCGCGGTCACGAGCCTCTTCATCGGGTTCACGTCGACCGACC
>JAKAVH010000196.1 GCA_021827545.1 Thermoplasmata archaeon | reverse complement strand
AGCAAGCGGGGCCAGAGGTCTCGGGGGGGGCTCGAAACGTGCGCACGGCCGCAAGATACCCGAGAACGGTCAGCGCACCCACGCCGCGCGAGATCGCCGCCGTGGTGATCGGAGGGATCGGTCCGACCACGAACTTGAGGCCGAAGTAGAACGCGGCGAAGGCGATGAACGCGACGAGCGCAGAGAGCACGCCCAGTCGGGCGTTCTTCGGAGGCCGTGCGGGGTCCCTGCCCACCGGGGCCCGCGCGACGAGCACCATCCCGAGGATGGTCAGCGCCAGGCCCACGCCGGTTGTGTCGGTCAGCGGTTCTTTGAGGACGAGCACGGAGAGCACGACGATGAGCGCCGGGTAGCCGCTTGCGAGCGGTGAGACGACGGAGAGCTGGCCGAACTCGAAGGATCGATAGAGGTTGAACGTACCGGCCACGAGGATGACAGAGAGCACGACGAGGAGAACAAGCGGCCCACCGATCGATATGGGTCGATTGCCTTCCAAGACGAGCGCGAAGACGACGAGAAGGGAGGTCCCGATCAACTCCATGTACAACAGGGTCGGGACGAACCCGACCCGGTCGGCGGCGGTCTTCGCAAGGTAATCCGAGGACCCGTAGGACCCTGCGGTGGCGAGGCCGAACGGAACGGCGAGATCGACTTTCGTGCGGTGCCCTTACTCTTGGAGTCCCATATGGGTTGTTCCGCGGTCGCCGTGCCCCGACCTGCTGCCCACCGGGATCCCGGGACCGGACTTGGGGTAGGGCCCGCCCGGGTCGCTCCCGTGGCGGGCGGACGGCAACCCTACTTCGCGGGGGTGGGGGGCGACCGGAGAACGAACTCGTTCCCGTCCGGGTCTGCGATGACCGAAAGGGTCACCGTAAACCCGGGGGGATGGACTACGTGGGGCGCGTCCACGATCCGGCCCCCACGCCGGGCGATCTCCGCGCAGGCGGAGACCGGGTCCCGGTGAGTGAAGACCACCCCCGAAACCGTTCCGGGTTCCCGCCCGCCCTCCGCCGGATCGTAGACGTGCATCCGCAGCGTCGTGGTTGTTCCCGGGATCGCGAACACCGCGCGTCCCACGTTCCCGTCGAACTGGACCTCGTCGAGGCCGAGTACCTCGCCGTAGAACTTGCGCGCCGTGCGAATGTCTCGAACGTGAACCGTCACCGCCTCCATGCCCTCGATCACCGCGGTCATCCGAGTTCCCGTACACCGGTTCGCCCTCATTACGGCAAAGGAGCGCTGGGGAGGGCCCGAGAGTCCCGAGATCGGCGGGGGATTCCCGACATCCTCTGCCAGGGGTTGGTTCCGAAGGAGTCGGGAGCATACGCGGGACCGCTGCGCCGTCCAGCCGGTCGCCGAGAACCCGAGGACGTCACCGCAGGGTCCCGACCCGACAAGGCGGACGCAATGCCGCGAGCGCGAGGATGCCGGCCCCGAGGTAGGGTGGGAGGTGGGCACGGGGCCTGGGGCCGCCCGCCGTCGTTGCCGTGACGCGGCCTCGCGCGCCGGGTCGGAATCTGGCCCGGCAGAGGTTCAGTCGAGAACCACTCTCGCGGGTGAAGGGAGATGCACATGCCGCCTTCTCACGCAGGAACCCGGTCAAGGGCGGGAACCGAAGTCAGGAGCGATCTCATTCGATCGAGGGAGGTCCGGCGCGCCGAGGATTGCGTCGGTCGGGATCCCTCTCCGAGGGACTTTCGATTTCGGCCAATCCGAAACCCTTCGGCTCGAGGCTCGGAACGGTTCATATTCCGACCCGGCTCCGATAGAGAGTCCCACGACCGAAAGGCGGTCCGAAGTTGCGCGAAACGGGGAGTGCGATGCGGTATGGGGCCAACGGGGCCACCCGGGCAGCGGCCCTAGGGCCATACCCCGCGAAGGTCTCCCACACCCGGCGCTTGGTCGGGGACGCACCGGGGTCCCGGATTGCCTCCGTGTCGAACCTGGGGGTCCCCGGGTCCTCCTCAACGCCGCCCGGCGATGGGATCGATCCCGCCCGGCGACGAACATGAGCAGCTCCCGCGACGCCCCTCCGCCCGACTACTCCGAGACCGTGATTCGGCCCGTGAGCTGGTCGAAGCAGCTGGGGGTCGTTCGCCGGCTCTTCCGTGAGTACCGCGACTGGATGGCCGAGCACGCCGGTCTCGGGATCGATTCGGGCGCGACCGTACCGATCGGGATCGCGGCCTTGGACCGGGAACTCGGGGAGTTGCCCGGGCCGTATGGTCCTCCCCGGGGGGACGTGCTCCTTGCATTCCATCGGGCCGAGCTCGTGGCCTGCGGTGCCGTGCGAGAATTCGAGCCCGGGGTCGGAGAGATCAAGCGCATCTACGTGCGAGCGGACCATCGGGGTCCGGTCTTCGGCCCCCGGTTCGCCCGTGCTTCGCTCGATCGGGCGCGGGAGCTCGGTTACGAGCGAGTACGGGTCGATGCCCTCTCGACCATGGAGGCGGCGATCCACTTCTACCAGGAGCTCGGGTTCGAACCCATCCCGGCGTACTGGGCTCACCCCGTTCCCGGCGCCCTCTTCTTCGAGTGGAGTGCCCGGGCGCTCTCGAGTCCCGAGCGCCCCTCGAACGCTGCGAGGTCCCGGGAGGAAAGCATCCGCTGAACTATCGCTCAAGAACGACCGGGGGCCCCGTGAGCGGCTTCTCGAGCTCCGCGGTGCCCGCCGAGATCCGAATCGCTCCGGAGCGAGATGGACGGCCGGTCTCGAGTCCCCTCGAACCTTCTCGACATCGCCGCGTGTCGTGCCCTCCGCGCGTGGCCGTGCCGGCGCCCTCGGTACGCCCGGTGGGAGAACGCCGGCTCCACCCCGGCATCGTGCGCCTCCTGCCCGAAGCGGCGCGCCGGTTCCATCCACGTCGTTCCCTCGACCCGTTCACTCGGCCCCGGCGCGTCTTTTGCGACTTCTCGAACTACGGGTTGGCGTTTTGTGAGCGGCGGGCCAGCTACGACCCGCCGCGCTCCCTGATCCGCGTGAGGACATGGCGCTTGGAGAACCCGAGGACCGTGGTCCGAAGGGCCTCCATCACCCGAGCGCCGGCCTCCCGGGTCCCGATCTCGGCAAACGGCTCGGGATGCAGTACCCCGCACGGGGGCCGTTCGCCCCCCAGCTCTCCCGCGTGGCGACGTTCGATCGGGCGGTCGCCCCCGGGGGCGGGTCATCGGCCGGTTCGTGGCGGGCTTCTCTTAGAGGTGAACTACCGAGGAATCCGGGAGGAAGGCCGAGCGGGATCGCCGGAGCTGCTCATCGCGGGTCGACGCGGCTCCCGCCGGCCCCGATGCGCTCTGCTCGGTAGAACGCCATCGAGAGGAAGAACCAGCGAGCGCCAATCCCCCCGAGGGCTCCACCGACGCCGGCGAAAACCGCAAAGGTGGTGAGGGAGGACCCTCCGCGGGCCAGCGTGAGGAAGTCCGAGACCAACATCATGCCCCCGACGGCAAGGAACGAGGCTCCACCGAGAGCGTAGTCGGTGCTCTTCGTCACCCAGCGCATTCTCAGCTAACCGTCCGTCTAGCGGCCCGACAGGCTATAAGTTGGCCCGGGTCCGTCGGCCTCGGGTCAGCCGCTCGTACTTGGTTTGGAGTCCCGACGGGAGCGTACCGGGTACCCGCTGCGGTTGCTTCGGGGACACT
>JAKAVH010000229.1 GCA_021827545.1 Thermoplasmata archaeon | reverse complement strand
CAGTATCACTTCCGAGGTCGTCCGAGAGGTACGCCCGGGGTCCGTCGCGGCCGGCGGGCTCGAGTCGACGCAGGACCGTCCGCTCGCGCACCTCGATGCCGGCCTCGAGGGTGCGCCGACGCAGCGCCTCCTCGATCGAAAGACCCGTCGCGTCTCCTCCCGCGTGGAGGATGCGGAAGCGCGAGTGCGCCGCCTCGCGTCCCAGGGAGATCTGTCCGTCGACGGTGTCGAACGGCACACCGTACCGGACCAGGTCGGCGATCCGCGCCGGAGCTTCCGACGTGAGGACCCGGGCCGCGTCCCGGTTCACGAGCCCGTCGCCAGCGGACAAAGTGTCCTCGAGGTGCAGGGTCGGAGAGTCGTCCGGGCCGATCGCGGCGGCGATCCCTCCCTGGGCGTACTTCGTGTTGGACTCTTCGAGGCGGGACTTCGTGACCATCGTGGGTCGCAACCCGAGCTCCCGGCAGCGGAGCGCCACATAGAGACCGGCGATCCCGCTGCCGACGATGAGCGGACGATGCGAGGACTCCGGCACGCGCCGGGCACCCTATGGCGCAGTATAGCGGTTCGCGCCCGGGGTCTCGTATACCCCCTCCGGTTCCCCCCGGCATGTCCGGAGGGAGTGCGGTGAGCCGGGAACCCGAGTGGAGGACGGCGGTTCGCGTGCTCGACGAGCCGGACTTGGCCCGCGAGCTCACCGATCGCTGCGGGCAGGCGAGCGGCCTCCGTTCGGTCGGGGTCACGGACCTTCTGGCCGCCCGACCGGCGTTCTGGCGCCTGGCCGCGCCGCCCGTCAGGGTGACCGCGGAGCGGGAGGCCCGGATGCGATCGGGTCGGACCTGGCACCGACGTCTCGGCGAGGCGCTCGCTGCAGAGGGCCAACTCGAGGTCCGGGTCCGGCGGGACGGGATCGTCGGGCGGCTGGACGCGCTCACCGATCGACCGATCGAGGTGAAGACGGCGTCCCTCGCCGTAGGGCCCGAGCTCCTCCTCGCCGAGCGCCCCGAGTACGCCGAGCAGCTCGCCATGTACTGCGCGCTGCTCGGCCGTCCGGACGGCCGCATCCTGGTCCTGGAGGTCCGCGACCGAGAGGTCGGCGCCGTCCGCGCCCTCGATGTTCGGTTCCGACGTCCGGGGGTTCTGCTCGAGGAGATGCGGCGCCGTGCCGCGGCCCTGAGGGCCGCGTGGGACGCCCGCCGGCCCGAGGGGCTCGCGCGATGTCCCTGGTACGACCGAGGCTGCGAATACCGACAGAGCGGGACGTGCGACTGCGGCGGGAACGAGCCGATCGAGTCCGACGCGCTGCGGAGGGAGGTCGAGGCGGTCGACGCCGTGCCCTCGGAAGAGGCTCGGCTCCGGGAGCGGCTGTCGGCCGAACCGGTCCCGGTCTCGTCCTACCCGATCGCCCGCTTCCGCGAGATCGTTTATCCGCGGCGGGCGTTCTTCGAGCGGAGCCGTCCCCCGCCCCCGCCCGAACCGTGGGCCTCGCCGCTCGAGCGCGACCCCGGGAGCTACTCGCGATGGGCCGAGGCGGTCGAGAGTGGACCGGTGGGAGAGGTCGCGCGCCTGCCGTCGCGCGCCGAAGAGCCCGAAGAGGACGTCACCGGCTTTCGCGGGGCGCCGTACCTGCTGCGGAGCTCGGCGGCCCGGGTTCCGCCGACCTCCGCCGAGCTCGTGGGCCGGTTCCCCCAGTACGTTCTCGAGCTGGGGTTCAAGTGCGTGGTCACCGGCACGAACGTGGCGCGGGCGATCATCGCCTACGAGCACCCGGCCCCGAGCTCCGACCGGCTGCGGGTGTTTCGGATCGAGCTCACGTCCCCCGCGACGTTCGCGCGGCTCTGGCGACGACGTTCCTCCGCGCTCGAGCGGGCCCTCCGCAGCGGGGCCCCGCTCGACCTGCCGGCCTGCCCCGAGTGGATGTTCGACCGCTGCCCCTACCGGGGAGAGTGCGGATGCGCTTCGGCCCCCGAGCGTTCCCAGCGGTAGATCGTTGCGGAATTGACGACCCCGAAGCCGTGCTCCTCGTAGAGACGCCGGGCGGGAGCGTTCGCGACCGTGACCCAGAGATGCACGCCGGAGTACCCGAGCGCTCGAAGGGCGCGCAATCCCCACCGGAGGAGGTACCGGCCGAAGCCCCGACCTCGTTCCGCCGGGTCGACCAGGAAGTTGAGGAAGACGGCCCGCTCGGGGGACTGCTCCCCGGTCAATAGCGCGCCGAGGAGCCGCGGGGGCTCCGGCGCGACGAGCGCGGTCGAAGCCTCGGGCAGGAACCGACCGAGCGATCCGTCCAGGATCGCCTCGATGACCCGTCGGTGGTCCTCGAGCCGGGGTCCGACGAGGAGCTCGTCGACGGTCCCCGCGAACGCCCGGACGTCCAGGTCCGCGAGCGACTCGAGGGTGACGTCCGATACCGGCACCAGGAGAAGGCCCGCGGGAGGAGGGCCCGGGCCCGCGTCGTCGGCCGGAACGAGCGGGTGTTCGCGCAACTCCCGCGCGATGACCGTCGCCCCCGGCCGACCGGCGAACGGTCCGAGCATCCGTCCCTCGGCGGATCCCGAGAGACCGGTGAATCCCACGTCCACCGAGCGCGCGTCCGCCGGCAACCCGGCCAAGAGGGTCGAGAGCAGCAGGGCCGCGCGCTCCTCCGCGTCGTCGGACTGTCCTACGTGGACGTGCCCGAACGCCTCCGCGCCGAAGACCGAGTAGAACGCGAGGCCCCCACCCTGGACGAGCGGATAGTACCAGCCCGTGCGCCGGCCCGCCCGCAGATCGTTGGCGACCTCCTCGACCCAGTCTCCTCGCGGCGCTTCGCGGCGCCGGGCGAGCTCGCGGCGAAGGAGCTGGACCATCTCGAGGAGCTCGTCGGCAGGGGCTCCTCGGGTCGGGAGCGGCGCATCCATCCGGCTCACGCCCCCTTACGAGGGCGACTCGCGTCGGAGGATCTGCGCGATGTCCGGTGCTACGGAGGCCTTCTCCGCGGGATTGCCGAGCGTGTCGGTCGAGTAGACCTCGTCGGTCACCGCCTTGATGCGCTCGAAGGCGTCGCGAAGGAAGAGGCCGTGGGTACACGCGGCGCTGATCGCGCCGGCGCCCCGCTTCTTCAGAAGCTTCGCCGCCTCGACGATCGTCCCGCCGGTCGAGATCACGTCGTCAATGAGCACGAGATGCTTCCCCTCGATCGGGAGCGGAAGCTCCGGCGGCAGGGTGAGTTCGACATGCTCGCTGTCGATCCGTTTCTTCTCGAGCGCGAACCAGGGCCGGTCGAGGAGCTGCGCCATCCGGCGGACGCGGTCGATCCCGCCCTTGTCCGGCGAGACCAGGATGTCCGTCGGTCGTTCCCTCAGGAGCCGTGCGATGGCGGGGATCCCGCTCGCCTCGAACGCCGGCTTCGCGAAGTGCGCGAGCGTCTGCGCGGAGTGAAGGTCGACGGTGACCACGATGTCCGCGTCGAGCTCTACGTGGCGGCAGAGCGCGCGGGCGCTCACGGGCTCGCCGGGAAAGAACCGTCGGTCCTGCCGCGCGTAGCCGAAGTACGGGACGACCACGAGGGTCCTTCGGGCCCCGGCTTCCCGAACGGCGTCCTGCAGCAGGAGGAGCTCCAGGAAGTCCTGGTCGGTGCGGGTCGACTGCACGACAGATCG
>JAKAVH010000004.1 GCA_021827545.1 Thermoplasmata archaeon | reverse complement strand
GGAGAGGGCCGAAGGACTCCCCGCCTGGGTCGGCGCGGCGCTCGAAGTCCCCCGCCGGGTCGCGATCCGCCTCGTTTCCCGGGCGGAGTGGGATCGCCACCCCTCGTCCGCGCGATCGGGACTCGTTCCCCTGCCCGCGACCGTCGACCCGGTCCGTGTCATCGAGATCGAGGGGCTCGATGTCTGCCCGTGCGGAGGGACGCACGTTCGCTCCACCGGGGAGATCGGTCCGCTCGAATTTCCCCCCGAGGCACCCCGCCCGAGCGGCAAGACCCGGGTCCGGTTCCTGCTTAGCGGGGTCGATCCGCCCACTCCGTCCGGGTGATCCCGTAGGTCCGCACATCGTGCCATCGGCCGTGATGGAACAGAGCCGATCGCATCGTGCCCTCCGGGCGGAAGCCGAGGCCCTCGACCAGCCGGTACGACGCGACGTTCTCCTCGTCGCAGGTCGCCCCGACCCGCTCGACGGCGAGGGTGCGGAATAGGTAGTCGACCAGCAGCCCGACCGATTCTCGGCCGATCCCCTGGCCTCGGGCCGACGGCTCCCCGAGCAGGTACCAGACATCCTCGTACTCGAGCACCGGATGCGCGCGATAGTGACCCACGGCGCCGACCAGCTCCCGGTCCGAACGGCGTTCGATGCCAAACCGCGGGGCAAGGGAGGTCGGGTCGTCCGGCGCCGTCTCGACGGAGCGGACGAACGCGGCCAGCGACTCGCCGACGTATCGGTCGAACGGAGCGACGACCTCCGGGTCCGCGTACCAGCCGTAGACCCGAGGGTACTCGGTTGCGGAAAGCGGCCGGAGCCGGACCGCTTTGCCTTCGAGGACCGTCATCGGTCGCTAGACGTCGGCCGACGGCGGCCGGGCGGACAGCGCCGGCGCGGGGCCCGGCTCGCCGTCGAGCGCGGGCTCCGGAGAGGGTACCTCGGGGCCTCGGGGAGTCTCCCCGCGCTGGAACTCGAGCGCCATCCGGTGGCCGCTCGGCGTCAGCGAGTAGACGTGCTTCGGCTCCGAGTAGCCGACCACGTACTGGGTCCGTCGATAGACCATGCGCGACATCTCGAGCGAGCGCAGGGCCTGCTTGATCTCGAGCGAGTCCTCCTCGGAGAACTTGCGGAAGATGCCGAACTCGGTCGTCCACTGCGAGGCCTCGAACCGGATCTGCTGGCCCCGGTGCTCGAGCAGGTGGAGGAGCAGTTTCCGCTCCAATGCTTCGAGCGCCTGCTGCGGCATGCTCCGAACCGAACGCGCTTCAGGAGATCGTCGTGATCTCGTAGTGTACGTCCAACCCGTTCAACCGCTCGTGCATCTCCGTCATCAGACGGATCACGTCGTCGAGGGACGCCTTGTCCTTCCACTTGTAGACGAAATCGTGCATTCCCATCGACTCCTCGAACCCAAGCGTTCGCATCGCTTCCAGGACCTTGAGCGGGTTCGCGCCTTCGGAATGGAAGGTCATCCGGACGTACGTACGCATGGTCGTTCCGACCGGGAGAGTCGGTGACGTGCTTTAGGCGAGCGTCGGTTTATATATGCTTCTCTGACTCGCGCCCGGCGGATGGCCCGGGCACCGGGAGAACGGGCGAGCGTCGTCACCGGAGGGGCGGGGGCGATCGGCTCTCACCTCGTGACACGCCTGCTCGAACGGGGCACCGAAGTTCGGGTGATCGACAACCTCTCGGGGGGGCGGCGCGACCATCTCACGGCGCCGCTTGCCACCGGACACTGCACGCTCCTCTCGGCCGACGTGCGGCGGCCGGGGGAGTACTCGGACCAGCTGCGTGGAGCGTCCGAGGTCTGGCATCTCGCCGCCAACACCGACATCCGTCTCGGTTCTGCCGACCCGAGTCTCGACTTCGAGCACGGGGCGCTCGCGACCTACGAACTCCTCGAGACCGCGCGTCGCCAGGACATCCCAAGGTTCCTCTACTCCTCCTCGAGCGCGGTCTACGGGTTCCCCTCGGAGCTTCCCACGCCCGAAGAATACGGGCCGCTCGAGCCCGAGTCGCTCTACGGGGCCGCAAAGCTCGCGGGCGAGGCGATGTGTTCCGCGTTCGCGCACACCTACGGGATGCGCGTCTTCATCTTCCGGTTCGCCAACATCATCGGGCCGCGCATGACGCACGGGGTCCTCTACGACTTCTTCGCCAAGCTGACCCGGGACCCGAGCCGCCTCGAGGTGTTGGGCGACGGGCGTCAGTCGAAGAGCTATCTCCGGACCGAGGACTGCGTCGACGGCATGCTCCGCATCGGGGACCGGGCGACCGCGGGCGTGAACATCTACAACCTCGGCACCGCCGACCGCACTTCGGTGCGGGAGATCGCCGAGCGGGTGGTCCGGGTCCACGGGGGCCGGGCCCGCATCGACTACACCGGAGGGGAACGGGGCTGGGTCGGGGACGTCCCGCAGCAGCTCCTCTCGATCGAGAAGGCCCGCCGCCTCGGCTGGGAGCCCCGTTGGTCGAGTTCGGCCGCGATGGACCGGACGATCGCAGAGATGGCGGCCGAGCACGGGATCGGGGATCGGACGGCCGCCTAGCGCGGTCGATCCCCGCCGGGCAACGAGCGATAGACCTCGACGTGCCGCGCCGCGATGCGGTCCCACGCGAACCGCTCTTCCGCCGAACGGCGGGCCGCTTCCCCCATCGACCGCCGCAGCGCCGGGTCGGCGAGCAACGCGCGGACGTGGTCCCGCAGTCCGTCGGCGAGCACCGACCCCTCGCCGGGAGCGGACCAACCGGTCGACCCCTCCTCGACCACCCCCTCCACCGACGCCCCTCCGACAACCGGTAATCCGGAGGCGAGAGCCTCGATCACGGACGCCGAGAGGATCTCGACCTCGCTCGGATGGAGGAGGAAGTCGCTCTCGGCGTAGAGCCGAACCAGCTCCTCGGGGGCGACCTCCCCCCGAAGCTCCACGTGCGGGCCGACGCTCCGAACCTCCGCGGCGTAGACCGGATCGACGATCGGTCCGACCAGGGTCAGCGTCGCCCCGGTGCCGACGAGCGACCGCGCTGCAACGTCCCAACGCTTGAACCGGGTCACCACCCCGACGCCGAGCGCCCGTCGGCCGTTCCGTAGCTCCCAGCGCGGCCGGAACCGCTCCCGGTCCACCCCGGAGGGGATGACCGAGATCGGTGGCAGCGGGGGCCGGACGACGGAGCGCATCGTTCGCGCCAGCGGTGCCGTGAGCGCGATCACGGCCCCGGCCCGCCGGACCGCGCGGCGTTCGAGCCAGTAGCCCCAACGATGGCTCAGGCGTTCTCGGTAGTACCAGTGGCGAGAGTGGGAGGTGTAGACGAACGGGAAGCCCCGCCCGGCGAGCCGGTTCGCCACGACGGGGGTGTGGGCGTGCAGCACGTCGAACCGCTCCGAGCGCAGCAACCGCGGGAGCTCCCAGGCGAAGGGATACTCGTCGATCGTCCGGCGCCGGCGGACCCGGTTCACCACCACCGCCTCGTGACCGGCGGCTTCGAGCGCGGTGCGCAGCTCTGCGACGATCCGCTCCACCGCGCCGTACCCCGTCGGGGGGATCGGCTGCACGCCGCCCCCGAGCAGGAGAATCCGCACGCCGGCGGTAGCGGCCGGGAGTTTAAGGGGTTGGGTGGGTCCTCCGGAACTCCGATGGGCTCCGTCTGTGTCGAGATCGCCG
>JAKAVH010000026.1 GCA_021827545.1 Thermoplasmata archaeon | reverse complement strand
CGTGGTCGTGAGCGACGGCCGGGGCCCGACGGCCCGCATCGCGAGAAGGAGCGGCTCGATCCATTCGGTGAGCGTCTCGGACGGCGTCCGGGTCCGGATCGCCCCCTCGACGCCTTCGCGGACCTCGCCCTCGGCCTCGGTCAGGCGGCCGCCGAAGAAGAGCGCGCGGGCGTGCAGGAGCCTCAGTTCGGGTTCGAGCGGGTCGCGTTCGGAGGGGGGAACGGACGCGAGGCACTTGATCGAGTCGGCGAGCAGCTCCGCCGCGGCGTCGAAGTCGAGCAGCTGCAGGCTGATCTCGGCGGCCTCGAGAAGGTGCCGGAGCGCCATCGGCCCGGGGAACCAGGCGAGGTAGTGGCGGGCGACCTCCACCCGGCGGGTGAGGCTCGGTTCGGGAGAGAGCGCCGCGAGCGCGTTCGCGATCTCGAGGTGCATCTCACGTCGCTGGCGGTCCGGGAGGAGGTCGGCGGAGAGATCGACCCACGGAAGGTGCGGGATCAGGACCTTGCCGTCCTGGAGCTTGAGAAGCCCGACCCCCGTCGCGGGCAGGATCGCCTCGGCGAGCTGCGGGAACGTGAGCCGGGAGACCCTCGAGAGGACGACCTCGCCGACCGAACCGCCGAGGAGCGCGACGAACCCGACGACCCGCTGCGAAACGGCCGGAAGATCGTCGTAGACCGCCTTCAGCCGGTGCGTCTCGCGGGGGTCCGGCACGGTATCGTTGAAGCGGACGAAGTCGACGTCCCCCCGGCCGAGGAACGCCTCTTCCCAGCCCGTGTAGCCCGGGACGGTCGAGTCGAGCGCCACGACGATCAGGAACGGCCGAAGCCGGGCGCGTTTCGATAGTGCGACCACGAACTCGCGGCTCTCGGTGTCGAAGAGCGCCGCGTCGTCGATCAGGATCGCGACCGGGTGGGCCTCCGGGCCCCGGAACTCGGGGAGGATCTCCTGCCAGAACCGGTCCGGGTCGCCCTCGTTCGCGGCACGGGCGCGGACCGGTTGGCCCAGGTAGGTGCCGCGACCCCGCTCCGCCCGGCTGCGCCGGCTGCGGGGCATGCGGTCCGTGAGGTAGGGGATGGAAGCGACCGGCCCGACCGCGAGGGGGCCGTCGTCCGACGAGTCGAGAGGGTCGCCGGTGACCGACGAGGCGCCGGGCCCCCCCGCGGATCGAAGGCCCTCGAGGCCGCCGTACGGCACCGACCGGCCCCGGTAGGTGCCGCGAAGCTCGATCACGCGGGCCTTGCGGGCGACCAGGCGCCCGCGCATCTCCTCGAGGAGGCCGGACTTGCCGCTCAGCGGCGGGCCGACGACGGCCACGGTTCGACCGGAACCCTCCGCGAGACCCTGCATCGCGCGGAGGACCGGCGGGGGAAGGTCAGGCACCCGGTACCTCGCCGAGGGATGCCTTCGGGCGGGATTTAATACTCACTCCGTCCGGCGCGACTGCGTTCGGGAGGGGCTGCCAGCGTTTATCAGGCGGACCGGATTGCCGCCGACGTGCCGAGGTCGATCGCCTCCCGCCGCCGCGCGTTCCTCAAGAAGACCGTTCGTCCGGTGGACGTCACCCGGTTGACGGGCCTCGGCGACCTGCTCACCCAGTTCCAGGGCACGTCGATCCAGGCCCGGAACTTGGGACGGTGTCTCGAGGTCTGGGAGAACGCCCTCACCGATCCGAAGCGCCCGACCGTGTTCCTGGGGCTGTCGGGGCCGCTCATTGCCGCGGGCCTGCGCAAGGTCCTGCGGGACCTGATCGACTGGGGCATCGTCGACGTCGTCGTCTCGACCGGCGCGGTCCTCTACCAGGACCTCTACCAGTCGATCGGGGGGCGCCACTGGGTCGGGACGCCCAGCGCCGACGACGTCGTCCTCCGCGACCTCTACCTCGACCGCATCTACGACACCTACGTGGACGAGCTCAAGTTCGAGGACACCGACCGCGTGATCGGCAAGATCACCGAGGAGTTCCCGGCGCGTCCGGCGTCGTCGCGCGAGTACCTAGGGTTCCTCGGGTCGAGGTTCCCGGACCGCGAGTCGATCCTGGCGACGGCGGCCCGCCGCGGGGTCCCGGTCTTCTCGCCCGCGCTCATCGACAGCTCGATCGGGATCGGTCTCACGCTCCACTACCAAGCGAACCGCGGGAAGACGGAGCGTTTCCTCCTCGACGCGGTGCGCGACAACTTCGAGCTCGTCCAGATCCTCGCCCACTCGCCGCGGACGGCGGTGATCTACGTCGGCGGGGGCACTCCGAAGAACTGGATCAACGACGGGATCGTGATGGCGAACTACGCCTTCGGCCGGGAGGGCGAGGGGCACTACTACGCCCTCCAGGTGACGACGGACGTCCCGCACTGGGGCGGACTCTCGGGCAGCACGCTCGACGAGGCGCAGTCGTGGGGAAAGATCTCCCGGACGGCGACGCGCGCGATGGCGCACGTCGAGGCATCGATCGCGCTCCCGCTCCTCGCGGGGGCGCTCTGGGACCGCCGCAAGGTCTGGGCGCACCGCCCGCGCCTCGCGTTCGACTGGACGGGCGACGAGGTCGCCCTCCGCAAGGTTCCCCGGTCCTCGTAGAAGGCTTCGGACCTGCGGAGCCCCTGCCCGTCGGCGACACCCTTACAAGGCGGAACGCCATGCCATTTCGCCCGGTCCGAGCGGGTCGGGCGATCGGGAGCGCATCCCCAACGCGGGTCAACGAGGGTCGCCGTCACGCGGAGCAGGGCGTCATCGCAAAAACGTCAGTGAACCGTCCTCCGCACGCGCCGCGAGCGGTCCGCAGCGCCCGATCCCTACCGAGAACGAGGCGCGGTACGCGGTGATCGCCCGCTCAACAGGAATCTGTCCCTGGTGCGCACTTACGCGCACCTATGCGGGCGATATAACCGGCCCATTCTGAGGGCGGTAAAACGAGGCGCTTAAGTAGCCAAAAATCCGGCGCCACGTTGGAGGTGGACGCGTACGATGTACATGCCCGTTCTGCCGGCTCTCCCCCGCGAGCAGCTGTAACCGGTTCGCTCGGGGGCGATTGCCCCTCCGCCTGTGACACCCGGGCGATTTGTCCGAAGTCGAGGCGGTGCTAAGCTACAACCGTCCCAGTCGCGATCGCCGCCACCTTGGGGCCGACCTCGGTGGTTAGGGCGTCCTTTGCCCAGCCAAGTTTCAGTTCGTCCGCAGTCCGAATTGCCGCATCGTAGTGCTCAACCGCTTTGGCGGAATCCCGAGAGTGCGCGTAAACTTCAGCTAGGTACGCGTGCGCAAACACTAACAAGTCGGAGGGCGGCAGCCTGCCCAGCACGGTGATGCTTCGTTCCCCGTGGGCAATCGACTCCTGAATCAGGTTGGGGTCTCCCCCCTGATCGGCCTGTCTGAATTCCGCCGCGCAGAGTTCGGCGAGCGCATGGCCGAGGACATGATCGTTTCCGAGTCTCTCGGCGAGGCTCGTTGCATGTCGCGCGTATCCGATGGCCTCCAGCCACCGGCCTGCTTGAGTGGCCGCCGCGGCCATCCCATCGAACGTGTAAGCAAGTTGGTTCAGGTAGCCGAGGGACTCGGCTTCCGAACGAACCAGATGCATCTCGTTCTCTGCAAGATCGCCTTTCCCCATTCTCAGGTAAGCGTGAGCCCGAACAAGGCGGAGGTTGAACGCGATATCGGAACGTCCCGCCTGGCGGGCTTCGGGCAGATCGGA
>JAKAVH010000266.1 GCA_021827545.1 Thermoplasmata archaeon | reverse complement strand
AAAGTCGATCCGCATGAAGCCGAGCGTCGTGCGCGGCGAGAGGATTGCATTGGTCCAGAAGTTCCGCCAGAAGGTCGGGCGGGCGCGGACCACCGCCGGCGCGTCAGTAGTCGCCAAGGGTTCCCACCTCCAGCACGTGCCGCTCGACCCGGTGGAAGACGAGGCCGGCCAGGACCAGGTAGACCCCCATCGTCGCGAGGGCGCCCAGGATGTCCCAGCCGAACCCCCACGCGAAACCCTGGTAGCCCGGGATCGATCCGTAGCGGAGGGCGTCCAGGGCCCAGGTGGGGGGGAAGACCAGCGAGATGGGGTTGGTCCACCAGGGCAGGAAGATCACCGGGAACATACAGCCGGTGCCGACGTAGAAGGCGAACTCGCCGATGTTCTGGATGAACCCCGCAAAGCGGGTATAGACATAGAAGGCGGAGAGGATCACCCCGACGCTCGCGAGCGTAACCATCACGAAGAGGAACATCACGACGAACAGCACCGGATTGACCACCGCGGGAATCTGGCCCGACTCGGCCGTGACGACGCCGTAGACGAGCGCGCCGCCCACGAGGCCGGAGACGACGTTCCAGAGGATCCGACCCAGGACCACATAGACGTAGGGGGTGGGAGCCTGGAGTGTGGGCTCGAGGGTGCCGAAGACCCGGTCCTGCCCGGTCGCCCAGCCGCTCCCGTAGAGGGTCTGGCCCCACATGCTCATCATCCCGGCGCCGAGGATGGCGTAGACGAGGTAGTACGGCCCCGACCCGACGACGAGCTCGAACGACACGATCCCGAAGATGACGGGAGCGATCATCGACGGGATCAGCCACTGCGGGTCGGCGAGGAACTGAAGGACCGACAGCCGGACCGACGCCCACGTCGATCGGAGGCCGGACGGTGCGAGACCCGTCGGGAGCGCGGTCGCCACGGCTAGTTCGCCTCCTCTTCGACGAGGTCGAGGTAGACGTCTTCGAGCTGCGTCGGGCGCTCCCGCACGGTCAGCTCGGCATGGCTTGCAAGCGCGGCCCGAACGTCGTCCGGAGTCGTCTCGGATGTGGCGATCCGCAACGTCAGGCGGAGCCGGGGGCCGAACTCCTCGCTCACGACCCGGCTCACCCCGGGCAGCCGGCGCACTGTTTCGATCTCCTCGTCTTCGAAGCCGTACGCCTCCACCTCGATCGTCCGGTCCCCGCCGACGAGCCGGCGGAGCCCCGCGACCGTGTCCCGCGCGACGATCTGGCCCTTCGAGAGCACGGCGAGGCGGTGGCAGAGCTCCTCCGCCTCGAACATGTAGTGCGTCGTCAGGAAGATCGTGACGCCGTCTTCGATGAGGGCGCGGATCAGCTTGCGGGTTTCGCGGGCGCTCTTTGGGTCGAGCCCGATCGTCGGTTCGTCCAAGAACAACAGCTCGGGGCGATGGAGGATGCCGCGAGCCAGGTGGAGCTTCTGCTTCATTCCGCGCGAGAACTCCTCGACCCGCCGGTCGGCGGCGGCGGAGAGGCCGACTCGTTCCAGGACCTCGTCGATCCGGGCTGCCCGCTGGTCGAGCGGCACCCCGAAGAGGTCGGCGAAGTAGCGCAGGTTCTCCCGGGCGCTCACCCGGTAATAGAGGCCCCGTTCGCCGCCGAGGACCAGCCCGATCCGCGGCCGCAGCTCCGCCGCTTGCCGCACCACGTCCAGCCCGAGCACCTTCGCCTCTCCGCTGGTCGGGATCAGGAGCGTCGAGAGGATCTTGGTGAGCGTCGTCTTGCCGGCGCCGTTCGGTCCGAGGAGCCCGAAGATCTCGCCGCGTTCGACGGTCAGGTCGACGCCCCGGAGGGCCTCCGTCCGAGTGACGTCGGTGAACAAGAAACCTTTCCGGGACTCAAAGACTCGCCGGACGGCCCTTGCTTCGATGACGGTCGGTGTCGGCATCCGAGGGGGCCGCGGCGAGGAAAGGCGCGCCTTATACCACTATCTGCGCGGCGGAGGGCTCACCAAGAACCGATGGGCGAACCCGCCCTCGCGTCGGAACTGTCTCGCTCGACGACCGCGGACCGGCTGCTCTGATCCCGTGTCGGATTCCCGCGATCGTCCGGCGGCTTGGTTGGCCTCCTTGGGAGCGAAACCGTGGGCGCGGTCGGATCCGTCGTCGGGAGTCGAACTCACTGTTCCGCCGGCGGGCCGAGCTCCTCGAGGTGGACCCGCCGGCTTCGACGGATTTCGCGGGACGTCGGTCGGTCGATCGGCGTCGTTTCCGCCCGATTCCAGGGAGAGAAAGCGATGGTCGCCGGAAGCCATCCCAAAGATATATGGGCCACGGCGACTCGGGCCGACGGTATGACGAGCGCGAGGGTTCGACCGGCGACGGTCGAGCGCGGCGCCCGGGCACCGGCCGGCGTACCGGACGCCCGGCGGGTGGAGGCGTACCGCTGGATGGTGCTGGCGCGGCTGGTCGACGAGCGTTGCCTGACCCTCCAGCGCCAGGGCCGCATCGGCTTTTATGTGCCGCTCGAGGGCCAAGAAGCAGCGCAGATCGGCTGTGCGCTCGCCCTCGAAGCGGCGGATTGGATCTTTCCGGCGTATCGGGAACTCGGGCTTGCCTTGGTCCGAGGGGTCCCGCTCGAGACGTTGTTCGATCAGTTCATCGGAAACTCGGGCGATGTGCTGAAGGGGCGTCAGATGCCCAACCACTACGGTTACCGCGACCGCAACTTCGTGGTGGCGTCGAGCCCGGTCGGCACCCAGATCACCCAAGCGGTCGGGGCAGGGCTCGCCGCTCGACGGCGCGGCGATGCCATCGCGACGATCGCGTTCTTCGGGGATGGGACGACCAGCTCGAACGACTTCCACGCCGGCCTCAATTTCGCGGGGGTCTTCCGCGCCCCGACGATCTTCTTCTGCCAGAACAACCAATGGGCGATCTCGCTTCCGCGCGCGCAACAGACCCACAGTGCGACGCTGGCCGAGAAGGCCCGAGCGTACGGGTTCGAAGGGGTGGTCGTTGATGGGATGGCGATCGACGAAGTCTACCGGGCGGTCCGCCAAGCCCGGGAGCGTGCGGTCGCCGGAGACGGACCGACGTTGATCGAGGCCCAGGTCTATCGGTTCGGCCCCCACTCGACGTCGGACGACCCGAAGCGCTACCGTCCCGCCGGTGAACTGGAGAAGTGGAAGCAGCACGATCCGGTCGCCGGCTTTCGGGACGAACTGATCCGCGAAGGGCGACTGACCGTCCAGGATGACGAGAAGCTCTGGGAGGCCGCTCGGGCCGAAGTGGCGTCCGCTTGGAAGACTGCGGAGTCGAAGCCGCCGGTCGACCCGCTGTCGTTCTTGGACGACGTCTTCGCCCAGCCGACCCGCGAACTTGAGGACGATCGCCGCCGGCTCGCGGCCCTGTTGGCGCAGCGGGAGGGGAAGCCGTGACCGAACTCACGCTCGTTCAGGCGGTGAACCGGGGGCTCTTCGAGGCGATGCGACAGGATCCGGACGTGCTCCTGCTCGGCGAAGATATCGGGCTGAACGGCGGCGTCTTTCGGGCCACGGAAGGGCTCCAGAAGGAGTTCGGTGCGGAGCGCGTGATCGACACACCGCTTTCGGAGTGCGGGATCGTCGGCACGGCGATCGGTATGGCGCTCTACGGCCTCAAGCCGGTCGCCGAGATCCAGTTCATGGATTTCATCTACCCCGCCTTCGACCAGATCGTGAGCGAGC
>JAKAVH010000244.1 GCA_021827545.1 Thermoplasmata archaeon | reverse complement strand
CAGCAGTGGGGGCTCGTCCGCCCATCCGTCCTTTCCAGCCCATGCCCCCGGGTCGGCTTGAGCTGGGGTCGGCATGGAGGCCCCGGGTTCGTACCGGCAGGCTGACGCGGCGATGTGTGCGAGCTCGCGCTCCGCCAATTTCTCGACGCATCGGGTCTTGTTAGCCTCGCGGAGGTCGGCCAGAATCGCGTCGTAGCCGGCGCCGGCGTTCCGGAGGCGGCCAGCGATCGACATCAGTTTCGGGCGCCGCTCTCCCGTCATGATCGGTGATGTCTCGCCAGGTCTGGTCAGCGGGGCCCGGCGAAGGCCCGGGTCGAACCGAAGCTTAGTCCAATCGAACGCCGCGCCCGCCCCGCGATACGCGAACGGCAACGAGCCGGGCGGGGCCGAAGGGAGGTAGAATATACGCGCCGCGTCGCGCGTCCCGACGTCGACCGCCTCGAAAAAGAGCTCGTGGACTAGCGCAGGCCAAATCTCACCCCACCGACTCGCCGGAACCGGCGCGAGAAGGGGGACCACCGCCCTAAACTTCGGGTGGTCCGGCGCCGAGCTGTGCGTCGAATAAATCCAGAACGCGAGGCCCAGACCGGCCAGGTGGTCGCGAACCCGTTCCGGCGGCACGTCCCCGCGATCGAAGTCGCCGACCGCCAAGGTGAGCGCGACCACGTTCGCGTTCGCGCGGGTTTTGCCGTTCGAGTATTCCGTCGGGGAGAATAACGGCCCGTCCTTTTCGGTGCGGAACTCGTGCGCGGTTAGGAGCGCGTCAAGTTCGGGCAGCGTGAGGCGTTTGGGCTTGGGCCGATTGTCGGTGGCGCGGTCGAAGAAGGCGATCGAATAGGTCTCCGTCATCGCGCCTCCTCGACAATTCGGAGTCGACCCGCGCCCGATCGGACGTAGATTACCTCAATCCCGTTCCGCGACCGGAGCTCGTTGAAGACCGTGTCCACGGTGTCGGCGTCCCCGCGGAAGACGACCGCGCCGGTGACGCGGACGCGGTGGGGGTCAGTGGATCGCGAAGTTTCTTGCATTGTTTTCTCCTCTTTCGAGTTGGGGGTTCGCGGCGAGCACTAGGATCGACGCGCCGATCGCCGCGAACTCCGCCGGGGTCAGCGTGTCGGGGAGGCTTTCGAGGACGGTCCGGACCGGATGCCCGGCGGGGAACGCCGCACGTGCCTTCGCTCGGAGCGCGGGAAGATCCGTGGTCATGCGCCGCCTCCTCTGGGCCGACTTCGCCGGTCAGCCGAGGTCAGCTCCTGAAGCTTGATCCAGTCTCGAATCCGCGCGCGAAAAATGTCCCGGGGCAGCGAATCCGGCTGACTCAGAATGAGCTCTAGGAACGGGTCCCCCCGAGGCCGGCACATTCGGGCGATCGTTTTGAGATCGCCGAGTGGAATTCGTTGCATCGACTCGCGCCTTCGCCGTTGCTCCGGATTTTTCGGAGAGGGATACCTCCTAGGAAACCGGGGGTTTCGCTGGACTTAAATATAGGAAGTTTTCCGCGGCTCCGCTATCGCCCCAGAGAGTTGCTCGGGGCGCGACCGGGAATCCGAGTCTTAGCGCTCGACCCTGGAGCCCTTCCGACGGAAGCGGTGCCGCTCCGGGGCCATCCCGCAGGGCGGAGCTGAGAGGCCGGGGCGGGGGCTCGGGCCGCTACCTGCCTCGCCTCACACGACGGAGTGCTTTCTTCACATGCGCTCTCGTCACGCCGCCGTAGGAGTTGCGAATTCTTCGGTACGCCGTGTTCTCGGAGACTTTGGGGTCCTCATTCACCAGGCGCTCACAGACTTTCTCGATCTCCAGAAGGTCCTCGTCCCGCGCCCTCGACAACCAGTAGTTGGGTCGCCCAGAATAGATCCCGTACTCCCTGTTCCGTTTCTCTTGGTCTCTCGCGTGGCGGGTTAGTTCGGCCGCGTGCTTCTCGGTACCGGCGAAGTCCAAGAGGAGAGAGTCAAGAGGAATCTCACCACGCCCGCGGTGGTATCGCCGTGACCAGTACCTGACATGGTCGATCAGATCCCCGCCGTCAGTGGGAGGCGCGTGCGCCTCTAGGTACTCCCCCACCTCGTCGTCCATTTCTGGGCCACGGGCTCGCCATATCTGGGCCCGTCGGCGCATCCTTTCAGCTAGGCTCTCCCCGGTGGGAACGTCGGCCTCGCGCCTTGTTGCCGCTGCCTCGTGCGCGGCTTGTGTCTGCTCAGCGTACTCTTGCAACGCGCCCGCGCACGCCTCCACTTCCGGGGGCGCATCGCGCCGACGAACGATCTCCGCGTCGAGCACTCCCGTCAGTCTCTGGCCATGGGAGATGAATATACCGTACCTACGGCCGCGCCGCTTACTCAACTCGAGGCGAGTAAGGGCTTTCGTTTGAAGCTCAGGCATCACCCTCGGCTCTCCGAAACTCTTGGTCGAGAGAATGTCCTTGTCAGAAAGCCGCTCTTCGGGCGAGCGCGCGAGCTTCTTCATCAACACCTCCACCTGTGTGGGCTTGTCCGGGTGGTCGTCGACACGCTGCCAGGCATCGAGGATGTGTTGCAGGGCGGAGGTCACCTCTCCGTCACGCGTCCATCCCTCAACGTACGGAAAGAGCTCCTCCAGAATCCCGAGCATGTGCGTTCCGAAGCCTTCCCCCGCGGCGCACGTGTGGAGGGGGATAGCGCGCCGTACCTCCGGAGGTCTCACGACTCGCTGCGTCGCCGCCCGCTCCGTTTCAATCACCCTTCCATCAGGGTCTTTCCCCACCTCGGTCATTTGCCCGCCCCCGCCGCGTGCATGGGTAGCGCCGGTCGTAGCGGCGTCGGCGTCATGGCCGTTGGCGCCCTAACGACCAGTCGCCCGTCGGATAGTGCAGTCGTCGCTTCCCAGCCGGAAGCGAGCAGCCCTTCCGCCTCGCCTACGCTGACGATCCGTTGAGGCTGCCGCTCCGGACCTCGCAGGCGATCGCGGACGAACTCACCGACCTGCTCCGGCGTCAGGCCATCCATCTTCTTCACGTCGTCGTCGGTGAGGCCCAGCATGGTGGCGACCATACCTCGGAACTCGCTGCGAAGTCGTTCCGTGTCGTCGCCGGCTGGGATCCGTGAAAGGTACGGTTCGCACCGCTTGTACGCGGATCGCATCTTCTCGACCGTCGAGGCTTCGAGCTTCCGGCGGGACGAGTAGAGCGCCGAGATACCGGCGTTGTGACCTAGTATCGCCTCTCGCGTCTGAAAGTCGATAACCCCATCCATCGACGCTTCCCAGAGTCGTGTCGAGCAGTACGACCGAAGCACGTAAGGAGCCCACGACACCCCTTCCGGTCGAGCTCGTTCAATAGCTCGGGTCAACTCGACCATGATAGCCTTCTCCGAGACGAACTTCCCTAGGTGGTCGTACTGCTCCCCGGTCACGAACGGCGAGTCGCCAGTGAGCTTCTCGCCGGGGAGTTTGGTAGGTACGAACCGACCCCCATCCCCCTTCTTGCACCGGTAGACCGTTTGGACCCCGCGCCGCTGCCGAAGGTACTCGACGATTCGATCGGCAAGAATCTTCGATCCGAACGTCAGATAGGTTTGCCGGTTCTTGGAGATTGCGCCCGGGACCTCGATGATGAATGGGACCGCCGAGAAGGTAAGGGTCTCGACATCTAGTTCGGGGAGGTTGCGAAGACGGAGCGCCTCGCCCCCCCGATAGAAACCAAGAGTGCCGGGTCGGAGCCCG